>NZ_CFIGVI010000082.1:0-2507 GCF_984588085.1 Wandonia sp. | reverse complement strand
AAAACAGAAAAATAAACATACGTAAAAATGGAATCATTCATCTCTTTTATCAGTCAACTCAGTGCTCCTGATGAAAAGATAAAAGAAGAATTGTTGGAGATCGTAGAAACAAAGATGATCGCAAAAGGAAGAACCGTTTTTTCTCCTAACAGACGTTGTCAGGAACTCTTTTTTGTTAACTCAGGGCTGGTAAAAATGCTGTTTCATTCAGATGGCGATCAATTCATTATGCGCTTCTTCGAAGAGAATACTATGTTCACAGATCTCGAAAGCTCTAACACAAAACGGCATTCAAAGTATGAAGTTATTGCTTTAGAAGATACCGAATTGGTTGTAGTCCCCTTTTACCCATTTGAGAACCTTTGCCTAAAACACCATGCCCTCGAAACTTTCTACAGAAAATTTCTCACCATTGCCAACCTCAATATGATGGCAAGAATCAAAGAAATGCTGGAAGAAGACGCGAAGAAAAGGTACGAAAACTTTGTGCTAAATTACCCTCATATTGTTCAACGAATAAATCTGGGTGACTTATCCGGGTATCTTGGAATCACTCAGGTATCATTAAGCAGAATTCGTGCACAGAAATAGCGTTTTTATCATTTGTTAAAAGAATTAGTATTTCATACGTCTAATTTTGCTCGTAATTACGCAAAAAGATTATGGAATCAAACAAAGATATATTAGCCTACAATTACAAGCATTTTAAAGCAACAGATTACGATTTCACGAATTTTAAAGGACCAAAACCGGGCGAAAAGTACGTCGATTTCAAGGCAACTACTTTGGATGGAAGGACCGTTCGTCTGTCGGACTACCTCGACCAACCTGTTGTTTTGGATACAGGTAGTATTACCTGTCCTATGTATGCCAACTCCAAAACATCTATGATCTTTCTACAAGAAAAATATCCCACCATACATTTTTTGCTCCTGTATGTTAGAGAGGCACACCCCGGAGGAAGAACAAACGGAGTTACCTCTTTTCAGGAAAAAATGGTAAATGCAAAATCTACACATAAGCTGTATAATGAGAGAAGAACTGTTTTGGTTGACGACCTGGAGGGCACAGCACATCAGCTGTATGGTGCAATGCCAAACATGACATACCTAATCGGAACAGATGGGATTATAAAATTCAGAGCGAACTGGACAAATATAGAAGCCTTAGAAAAAGCCATTGTAAACCCAACAGAACAATTCGTTGAAAAACAGGATTTCTATCCTGTTACAAAACCACCAATAAGTGTCGTTCTAAGGACTCTAATGGTTGGCGGTTTCAGAGCATTATATGAATTTCTTATCAGTTTACCACAATTAATCAGACAACACAAAGAAGTCGATTCCCTATAAAATCTTACGATATGACCAGTATGCTTTTTTACGGCCTTTCTTTTCTTTCAGTCATCATTGCATTTGGAGCCATTTATATTACAATGGTAGCAGCCTTCCCCATACAATGGACGTACTATCACTATCATTTTCGAAAACCCATAAACTGGTTATTATTTACCGGTTTGCTTGTTTGGACAATTAGCATTTTTATTCAGACAGACACTTTTCCCTTTTGGACAATAACCCCTCTCATTATTTGCGCACTGGGGCTTTTTCTAACGTATAAAATACACCAGGAGGTCTTTTTTAAAGCTGTCAATTTTCCGAAAATGACAACCAACCTTACCGCTTTACCTATGAAAGAAGACATGGAGCTGGCAGTAATCGAATATGATGGAAAAACAAAATGCTATCCCCTGGACTATCTAATTCATCATCACATTCTGAACGACTCGTTCAACACAAAACTCGTTTCATTAACCTACTGTGCGATGTGCAGGAGTATCATTCCGTTTGATGTCACCGAAACAGGCCCCTTATTTGTAGGGTCCTTTAAGGGAGGAAACATGATTGTGGCAGACGTAAAAACAAAGACCTTTTTTCAACAGTCTACCTTTCAGTCAATACGTGGAAAACTACACCCCTCAGAGCTACAAATGATTCCTTTCCAGATATTGACATGGAAAGAAGTTAAAACTACTCTCCAGAATCCGGAAGTTGCGATCGTAACACCCGATGATTTAAAAAAGTTCGAACTCCCTGTTCCCGGAATCTGGGACAAATTAATCAACTCAGAAAAAACACCGGGTGTTTCAAATAAAGATAAATCATTCCCTTCAAGAACACGGGTTATCGGAGTTAGAAGCGCATCTCCCGGTGAAGAAGTTGTCTATCTGAAATCTGAAGTACTCGCTCAAAAGACGGTCAGGAATGAACAGCATAATTTCATATTGATACGTGTCGAAAATACCGTCGTGGGATTTACAACCAACTTATCCCTTGTTTATGAAAGACAACGGCTAATAGACAACTCTTCAAAAACAGAATGGACAATTAACGGAACGCATATAACAGGTCCAGTTAACGAAAATCTATCTCTCCTTTCAATGTCTGACGAGTACTGGTTTTCCTGGAAAAAATTTCACCCGAAAAGTACTTTAATCCGGTTAGGTA
>NZ_CFIGVI010000081.1:0-2665 GCF_984588085.1 Wandonia sp. | reverse complement strand
AAATCGGTACGCTTACTGATTTCGAGTTCTTTTTTAATTATTCCCAGCGTGACATAATTGCTACAGTTTTTTCATAATATTCTGTAGCCAGCTTATATTTCCCTGCGTTTCTCAACTCTCTCGATAACCATAAAGCGTATTTATGCGTATAGTATTCATCGTACGCTTCAAAATAGCCCACTGCTCTTTTTAAACTTTCAATAAAAGCGTTGTGATCTTCAAATTTGTATTTGTTCAAGTAAATATCAAAATGATAACGAAACTCTATTAAATTATCTTCATTACCCTTTAACTCATAACCTGTTTCTAACCACTTCATGATTCCTTCGATATTTTGTTGAGCTACATTTACTTCGAGAAGTGACATGACACTCAATAGCTTACTCTTTTTATCTTCTTTTAAATTGAAACCATCCAAAAAGTATTGTTGAGCTTTTTCTTGGTCACCAATAAGAAAATGAATGTCACCTATGTTGTTATACAGCATCCCAAAATAATTATTTAATCTCGCGGTCTCAGCGACTTTTGCAGCTTTTTCGTAATGCTCAAGAGCTGTAGTGTAACGTTTACGACGCTTAAATGAAAGACCAATAATCATGTGCGACTCAATAATTCTTTCTAAACAAAAATTGTCCTGAAAATACCCTAATGAAGCTCGTACATTTTCAATAGCTTGCAAATAATCAGTAAATCGATGATACAATGCCCCGATGATATAATGCATATCTGCTACTTCCCAGTCAGGCATATTTGTATTTTTCAATCTTTGTCCGATCTGTTCTAACAAATTTATTATCGTCTCTCGATCTGCTGTTTGATATTGAAACATATACAGACAGTGAATAATGTCATATCTTAATCTATTATCAAAATCTAGTTGATCTTCAATCCACCCTACTTCAATTAAATAGTTTGAATTGCCTTTCGGTGTCATACCAAATCTAGCCAATGTAATCATTAATGTTATATATAGTTCTTTAGACTGAAGTACCACAGGATTCGTTTTATATTCTTCTATTCTTTTTAAATAATTTTCTTCTTTCCGAGATAGAATTGCTTCTTTTAAAATTTCTCTAATTTCAAACTTCACCTGATGTACTTTTTCGCTAAAATCATAATATAGAGGGATGTCTAGTTCTAATCTTTCAAAGATCAATTCTAATACGGTTTCGCTTGGAGAAGTTTGGTTGTTCTCGATTTTACTTAAATAGGAAATAGAGCATATGCCTCTAGCGAGAACGGACTGCTTCATATTTTTTCTCATGCGCTCTACTTTAATAACGTTTCCGTAATTATGTTCCATATCAATTAGTAACTCCCTTAGTACTAAAGTATTTTAAGTTTCTTTAATAATAGGCTTTTTGTCACGTATTGAAGAAACTGATTAGAAAATGGTCTAAATAACAGTACTTTTTGACGATGATTTTCCCAACCTGTTGGTCTCCTTCATTAATAGAAAGCATGATAATATTGAACTAGTTAAAAAACTTCTACCGAATGCTTTAGTATTTTTTAACTAGTCCACTGACGTTTAGCTATGAATAAGGGGTGAAATCACAAATGGGAAAATTAAGTTTTCTACTCGCGGAAGACTACATTAAACCTAAAATTTACTTTAAGTCAAAACAACCATCAACTATGAATGACATATTTACTTCTGAAGATAAACAGTATTTTTCAGGTTTAGAAAATCTGTCCCCATTGTTGAATGCTCCTAGAGGTTTTATTGTAAACGCTTTTCAAATTGATTACTATCAATCCTTACCCCGACTTATCGCTAGATCTTTGAAAAAAACTAACTCATTTAAAAAGCTATACATTTTAGGACCAGAATTATCTCTTTCCATTTTAAAAAGAAGTACCAAAACCATTTACGAAACACAGTATAATGACTATGAGTATATTAATGTAGAGCAAGATACTAACTTCGTAACAAGCCAATGTGAAAAACTAATTCAAGAAGGACACATTTTATACATTCTTCCTGAGACGAACGTTTGTTGGAAACCGCAACATAAAACCGATTCTGCTGATCTTTCTCATTCACTTTGCAGCACATTATTGAGCCAGCAACTGCAAGTCCCTATCTTAGCAACAGCTCATGAGAATGGATCTGATAAAGTTATTATTTTCCCGTCAGACTCTCCAGATTCATATAGTGGCGAGCTAGACAGTCGTATCTACGCACAATCCGAAGCTTTATGTCACTTACTAGAATCTACAAAATTATAATTCACATGCACCTTCAACATACTAGGAATTACAGCTTCATCAAATAAACAATTAATCTAATGGAGGTTATTCAAATGAAAAAAATTACAGGAGTATTATTCTTAGCAACGGCTGTTTTACTTTTAGGAAGTGCAGTAAAACCATTGGCTGATGAAATGCCACGCATCGTTAAAGTTGAACAACCTATTAAATCATACGCAGATGAAATGCCACGTATCGTTAAAGTTGAGCAGCCAGTCAAATTATTTGCTGATGAAATGCCACGCATCGTTAAGGTTGACGCTCCTGTCATCCTTTTTGCAGACGAAATGCCACGCATTGTATGACAATGTTTTAAAAAAAATATAAAGGCATACAATCTTTTACATCAATCATCTTAGACGCCTCGTGCGTCTTTTTTGTTTGCAAAAGTCCTTTATATTTCAAAAAAAGA
>NZ_CFIGVI010000080.1:0-3685 GCF_984588085.1 Wandonia sp. | reverse complement strand
GGAAAATTTCATCTGAAAAGAAAAATTTTGGTTATTACACAACCCTATGACAAAAACATCCGTCTATAGGGTACAAATGGTCAAAAAGTTGACGGTTTATTTGGTTTTTATTTTCCTTGCAGATAGCCTGAAAAGAGTTTCTACCTCATGGTATGGAGTCAACAACAAGAATTTATAGAACTCTTTTCAGGCTTCTCTTTTTTCTATTTTCAACTGAAATTCACAACATTTTTTATTATTCCTCAGAATTGAACTAATTTTGTCGTATGAATGAACGACCGATAACAGATTGGCTCCCGTTAACAATGAAGGAAGTGGAGAAGAGAGGATGGGACAGCGTTGATGTTGTTATCGTTTCAGGGGATGCGTATGTGGATCATCCGGCTTTTGGTACGGCAGTGATTGGTCGTATCATTGAGTCCGAAGGATTTCGGGTGGCTGTCGTTGCGCAACCTAACTGGAAAGATGATTTACGTGATTTCAAAAAATTCGGGAAACCAAATTATTTCTTTGGTGTAACGGCAGGGTGTATGGATTCAATGGTGAATCATTATACAGCAAACCGTAGATTGCGTTCAACGGATGCGTATACTCCGGGAGGACAGTCCGGTTTTCGCCCGGATTATGCTACCATAACGTATACGAAGATTCTGAAAGAGCTATATCCGGATGTTCCGGTTCTGATAGGTGGTATTGAAGCCTCTTTACGACGTGTAACGCATTACGATTACTGGAAAGATAAACTAATGCCCGGAATACTCAAAGATTCAGGAGCTGACATATTGGTATATGGTATGGGAGAGCAACCCCTGCGTGATATGTTGAAATTGGTGCGTAAAGGAGTCCCTTTCTCGTCATTAAAAACGATTCCTCAAACAGCCTTTTTGCAATCGGTTGAGGAGGAGCTGCCCAAAAATAAAAACTGGGATACAATTGCGTTGGCTTCTCATGAGGAGTGTCTGGCAGATAAGCTGAAATATGCAGCGAATTTTAAGATTGTTGAAGTTGAGTCCAACAAACTGAACGCTAGACGAATTACACAAGATATAGGGAACGAACGTTTGGTAATTAATCCTCCGTATAAGACGATGACGGAGAAGGAAATGGATCAGTCGTTTGATTTGCCCTATACACGGTTTCCTCACCCTAAGTATAAGAAGAGAGGGGCAATCCCTGCCTACGAAATGATCAAGTTCTCTATTAATATGCATAGAGGATGTTTTGGTGGATGTAGTTTCTGTACCATATCGGCGCACCAGGGGAAATTTATCTCATCCCGAAGCCAGAAATCGATTTTAAAAGAAGTTGAGCAGGTTGTAAATGATCCTACGTTTAAAGGCTATATCTCCGATCTCGGAGGTCCTTCTGCCAACATGTATGGAATGAAAGGGAAAGATGAGTCTATTTGTGAGAGATGCTCCAGTCCTAGTTGTATCCACCCTGTGATTTGTAATAATTTGGATACATCACATTCGTCCATGACGGAATTATATCGCAAGGTAGATGCTCATCCTAAAGTAAAAAAGGCATTTATTGGCTCGGGAATACGCTATGATCTGTTGGTAGATGACTTTAACAAAAATAACGAAGACGGAAACCACGATGAATATATTGAGCAGGTTGTGACACGACATGTATCTGGGAGATTGAAAGTCGCTCCTGAACATACGTCAGATGCAACCTTACGGGTAATGCGAAAACCTTCGTTCAGGTATTTTCACAAGTTCAAAGAGAAGTACGATGAGATTTCGGCTAAGAATGGTCTGAGTCAACAGTTGATCCCTTATTTTATCTCATCTCACCCTGGTTGTGAGGAGCAGGATATGGCAAATCTTGCGGCGGAAACAAAAGATATGGGCTTCCGGTTAGAGCAGGTGCAGGATTTTACCCCGACACCTATGACCGTTGCTACGGTAATCTATTATTCAGGGGTGCATCCGTACACATTAAAACCAGTGTTTACTCCCAAAACGAAAGAAGAGAAACAAAACCAACATCGGTTTTTCTTCTGGTATAAAAAGGAAAATCACGGATGGATCAGAAACAGACTGACACAAGCCAAGCGGCCTGAACTACTGGATAAACTTCTTGGGTCGGAAAGTAACCCGGATGCAACTGTCACACGTTCCAAACCAAAATGGTTAGAAGAACGAAGAAAGAATGAGCGCAGCAAAAAAAGAAAAAGGTAGTAACGAGTGGTTATTCTACGATAAGAATGAAATTCGTTTTCTTTCCCTTTCCGATAAGAGCGTAGCGTCCATTGATCAGATCTTCGTCTGAGAATGTGAAGTCTTCCTGTACTTTCGTTTTGTTTACTGAAATTGCGTTGGCTTTTAGTTCACGTCTTGCTTCTCCATTGGAAGAAAGGAAATTGGTTTTTCCTGCCAATGCATCTATAATTCCAAGTCCACTCGTAAACTCTTTACGGGAAACAACGGCTTGCTGAACACCTTCAAAGATCTCCATGAATTGTTTTTCGGATAGTTTGCGTAAATCGTCGCCGGTAGATTTTCCGAAAAGGATAGAGGAAGCTGTAATAGCATTCTCAAGATCTTCCCGGGAATGAACCATTATCGTAAGTTCTTCGGCAAGTCTTCTTTGGAGGTTTCGTAAGTGTGGAGCTTCTTTATGAGTGATAATTAATGCTTCGATCTCTTCTCTTGATAGAAAAGTAAAAATCTTGATATATTTTTCTGCATCCTCATCGGATGTATTTAACCAATACTGATAGAATTTGTAGGCAGAAGTTTTTTCTGCATCTAACCATACGTTACCACCTTCGGTTTTACCAAACTTTGTCCCGTCAGCTTTTGTAATAAGCGGACAGGTTAAAGCAAACGCTTTTCCTCCGCCGATTCTTCGGATTAGTTCGGTTCCTGTCGTAATATTACCCCATTGATCAGATCCTCCCATCTGAAGGGTGCATTCATGTTGTTTGTACAAATGGAGGAAATCATACCCCTGTACCAACTGGTAGGAAAATTCAGTGAATGACATTCCCTCAGTATCGTCTCCGGCAATACGTTTCTTAACTGAATCTTTTGCCATCATGTAGTTAACAGTAATGTGTTTTCCTACATCTCTGATGAAATCAAGGAAGGAAAATTCTTTCATCCAATCGTAGTTGTTCACAAGAACAGCTGCATTGGCATCTTCTGTTTCGAAATCCAGAAAACGTGAAAGTTGTTCTTTCAGACATTTTTGATTGTGTGCCAGTGTTTCTTCGTTTAGCAGATTCCGCTCCTGCGATTTTCCTGAAGGGTCTCCGATCATTCCGGTTGCTCCACCAATAAGGGCGAAGGGTTTGTGTCCTGCTTTCTGGAAATGACGAAGCATCATGACGCCCACAAGGTGACCAATATGAAGAGAGTCTGCTGTCGGATCTATCCCTACATAAGCCGCGCGCATTTTCTCCATAAGGTGCTCTTCTGCTCCGGGCATAATATCATGGATCATTCCTCTCCAACGTAGTTCTTCAACAAAATTTGTGGGCATAATTCAAAAGTTTTTTTGGCAAAAATAATAAACTTAATTGGTTAATTATTGAAATTCAATCTCGGTTGATGGGATGGAGCTTCCTAAAATGCTGAGTGAAGAATTGGAGGGGAGAATTTCGTTTTTTAGTAGGAGGATGTTCTAAATGAGGTGGGGCTTCGATCTGTCTTTTAGTATTTTCCTACATTTG
>NZ_CFIGVI010000079.1:0-3769 GCF_984588085.1 Wandonia sp. | reverse complement strand
GAAATTATCATTTTCTTTTACTTGTTAATCTGTGCGAAGAAATGATTTCTATACGTATCTGAAATGGGAATAAGTTGATCCGAAATTTTGATTCGACTTCGTTCGATTTCGTCTATTTTACTAATCGCAACCATATACGATTTATGTACCCGACAAATCAAATTAGCAGGAATAAGTTGCTCCAATTCTGAAAAGCTTTGAAGTGTCATAATCCGTTTATTACTCGTATGTATTCTTCTGTAATCTCGCATTCCTTCGATATACAGGATTTCATCCAGATTAATTTTTTCCAGTCGGTTTTCTGTTTTTACGAAAATATATTTGCTCGTCAACCCATTAGACGGAACCGTATTTTTGTCGTAGATTTTGTTTACAGCCTGTAAAAACCGTTCAAATGAAAATGGCTTCAATAAATAATCTGTAACATGGAGTTCGTACCCCTTTAAGGCATATTCCGAATAAGCTGTTGTAAGGATTACGTGACAGTCCAAATTTGTACTTTCAAGTAGCTCAATACCTGAAAGCTCATCCATATTGATGTCCAGAAAAAGTAAATCTACTTTATTCGACTTCAAAAACGCCAACCCTTCAAGGGCATTATCAAATGTCCTGAGCAAATTTAAAAAAGGTATTTTCTCAACAAAACCTTTGGTTTTTTCTAAAGCCAAAGGTTCGTCTTCAATAATGATACAAGAATACTTAATCATTCGTCAAAGTTAATTTTACACCGTAACAATTGTCCTGATCTGTAATTACTAAACTGTGCCTTTCCGGATACAAAAGCGCAATTCTTTTTCGAATCAAATCATTTCCTAAACCATTGTTTTCCAGTAGTGATTTATTGCTTCTACTGTATTTGTTTTCGCACGCAAACACAATCTTTTTATCTTCTACTATTAACGAAATAGTTATGGCTTCATCCATTTTTTTGTTGTGCGTATGTTTAAACGCATTTTCAACAAAGGGAATTAGGACCATGGGGGCAATCATTTGATTTTCTATTTTTCCGCTTACCGTAAAGCGCACAAAATTATCGTTTGCGGTTCTTGTTTTTTGCAAGGCGATATACTTTTCTATGTATTCAATTTCCTTTGACAAAGCAATTTGTTCTGTTTTAGTTTCAAAAAGCATAAAGCGAAGAATATCTGACAATTTATTTAAATATTCAGATGCAACCTGTTGGTCTTTGAGTATTAACGCATCAATGTTGTTTATCGTATTGAATAAAAAATGTGGATCTAACTGCGCTTTCACCAATGCGAGTTCAATCTGATGATTTTTTACAATAAGCTCTTCTTTCAATTTGATTTCATCATACCATGTGATGAAGCCTTTAATGATGATACTCATCACCCCCGCGACGAATCCGACAAGCGACATAGTTACAATTTCTGAAAGAAAAGAGTTAACACCTCCTTTGAATAGGATACCTGAACCTAAAAACAAGCTCAACATCAGGCCGCCAACAAAAGCAGCACTAACAGAAAACAACGCTCCGTAGACCAAAGAAAGTCCTATCTTTTTTGTTTTTATGTATTTCGGAAAGAGATACCAATAGAACAAATAAAACGTGATCAAAGAAGGTAACAGGACAAATGAAAATCCTACTTTGACAATGTATTCAGGGCTAATGCCTGAAGAAAATCCAGTCGTTGCAGCAGCAACAATAACAAATAACAGTAAAAGGTAGGCAATCCAAAACCCCACATGAATAACAAAAACAACTGACTTTTTCATACTAAACTAATTTAATGAGTATTGACAGAAGCAAAATTCATGTTTTGTCCTTGTTGCAACAAACGTATTATGCAAAACGGGTAATTTCATCTGCAAAATAGAAAATAGCATCGGATTCCTACTCACTAATCTTTGTTTTATGTCTTTATTTTATCACTAAAATTGCTCTTGTTTTCCTACTCTGTTGTGCGTTTGGTATCTCTTTTCGACTTTAGTTCGGTGAGTTAAGTCCCATTCTGTTCCCTTCCGAATCAAGGAATATGGCAAAATACCCGCTCTCATCTGCATGAGCTGTTTTAGGCACTATTATTTGTCCGCCATTTTCCACTACTCTGTCAAGAACAACCTGTAGATCTTCTCCTGCGTTCAGATACATTGTTACGCCTTCTGCTGATGGCTTATATCCGTCCGCCTGAATCAGGATACCTGTTACCACTTGCTCTTCATACGGCAATATTCCCATTTGCATACCTTCGACATCCATCCTTTCAATTTTAAGATCCAATACTGCCTGATAAAAATGGATTGCCCGTGAAATATCCGTTGCCGGAATTTCAAACATTGCAACATAACTGTTCATTTTTTTTACTTTTGAATTGGTTAAAGGATTCTTTGTCGCTGCTTCAGAATTTGTCTCCTCCGGATTGTTACACGCAACAAGACACATCGCAGAAATCATCGTTGTATGAATTATTCTTTTGATCAGCATTACTCCTATTTATTTTGATTCAGGTGCAAATGTATAGGTCAGAAACCGGTCAAAATAGTAGAAATGCGACACGGCAAACTTACTTGTAGAAAAGTGCTGATAGCGCCATCTGCTCATTGCCCAAAAACTCCTTTGGCGTGATTCCGACAAAGTCCTTAAAATCTTTGATAAAGTGATTTTGATCGAAATAGTCACTCTCGTAAGCAATACTTGTGAGTGTTTCTGATTTTTTGTTGAGCAACAAGCTTAATGTTGCTTGCAGTCGGATAGCTTTGCTTAATTGCTTGGGGCTAATGCCAATTTGTTTTTTAAAATGTCTTTCCAGCTGTCTTCTCTTCGAAGCATCACCTTTCAAAATCGCATATATGGGAGTTGTTCCATTGGTTTTGAGCAACGTATCAACAGTTGATTCTACGATCGAACTAATTGTATTTTTTTCATTGAGTTTTTTCAGAAGAAAGGACTCGATAATACCAATTCTTTCCTGACTGTCATTTGCCTGAATCATTTGCCGCTCTAATTCACCGGCTTCTACAGGCTCGAAAAGTTCTGAAATAGGTGTTTCCCTGTCAACCAGGTTTTCAAGAGCCGTTTTTATGAAGTTTGCGAACCCGACAGGATAGAAACAGATTGCAAAGGTATCAACATCACCAACGGGTAATATATCAAATGATTTCGTTCTCTGTCCCATTAGCATTGCATCAGGATGAAGGACAAAATCAGTTTCCGAAGTAAATCTTTTAATCTTGTCTCCAAAATTAAACGTCATTTCGATACAACCATCGGGCACTATTTTTTGCTTTTGATTGTTCGGGTCAAAAGGCACTTCCAACGTCCAATAGAATTTGACGATGGATGCTAAATCTTTATGTGGTTTATATGTCTTGTAGTTCATCTATACAGGATATTTCATCGGGGCACGTATAATGGTTTGACTAAGAGATCCTGCTGGTTTCTACACTCCCCTCATCTGACAGCGACCGGCTTTGGAAAACCCTGTAGATTTCCCAGGTGCTGACTGACCAGACCCTATTTATACATGCTATTAACAATAGTTATTTTTAGTTCACCCAGGGTTCTTTGTTTTTCGCATTCACAAATTTTTCTCCATCAAAAATACACATACCCTGCCAGGTTCCGAACCAGAGTTGTCCTTTATTATCTTCAAAAATACTCTGAACAACATTTGAAGTTAATCCGTTTTCGGTTGTGAATTGGTTGAAATGTATGCCATCATATCGGTAAACACCATAACCTTCAGCCGTAAACCAAATATTCCCTTGGCTGTCTTCATAAAAATTATATGCTTCTACACCTGCAATA
>NZ_CFIGVI010000078.1:0-4462 GCF_984588085.1 Wandonia sp. | reverse complement strand
AGAGAAAGCTTTTTCTATTACCAGGTAATAATAGTTGCGTTGTTTTCAGCAAAAAGATCCCGGGTATGTTCATGGCAGGTGAACAGGATTACCTGTCTTCCAATGCCGAATCGGTTCAACGCTTTGGCAAGGTTGGCAGAACGGTGCACATCAAAATTGACCATGACATCATCCAGAACAACAGGAAGAGGTTCGGAGCTTTTTTCATACTCTTCGATAAGTCCCATCCGAAGGGCAAGAAGCAACTGTTCCCTGGTGCCACGGCTTAGTTGCTCTACTGTTTTGGTTTTTCCCGAAGTATCGATTAGACTCACGTGTTTTTCACTCAGGGAAATACGGAGATCTTCGTAGGCATTAGCGGTTATTTCCCGAAAATAGTCCCGCGTATAGGTGATTACTTCCGGTTGTTTTTCAGTTTCATACTTCTGTTTACTATCAGAAAGCACACGTAATGCTATTTTGGTTGCCAACCATTCTTTTGCAGCATCATCCAAACGTGTTTGCAGTGCTTCACGCTCGTTGAGCAGGGCATACATTTCGTCCGGTTCAAGAATGTGACGAATTTCCGTTTTACATTCGGCTAGTTCCCGATTCTTTTCTTCGTAAGTCTTTTCAGTGGTTTCAGCCAGCTCTTTTGCTTCTATGGTTGCAATTTGTAAATCAGAAGGGTTGGTTTGGGTTAATGCTTCGAGGGTTTGTTCGAAATTATCCTGTCCGCAAATAGATTGGATCGCTTTGCTGGTTGTCTGTAGTTGCTCTTCTGCTTTTTGATAGATTTCCTGTTTTTCAAAACGGGCATAAAATTCTTGTTCCGAAGAAACTCCTGTCAACTGAAACAGCTGATCTATTTTTTCTTGTAACTGAAATGTTTCTTCCTGTTTTTGGTGTATGCTTTTTTCTGTCTTTTGCAGGTTATCCTGCAATTGATCATGGCGTAACCGGATAGAGGCATTCTCCTCAAGTTGTTGAATCAGAATAAGCGCTGTGTTATAATTTGGAAGCTCATTTTCCGGCAAAACGATACGGAGCTTCTCTTCAAAATCCTCCTTTGTTTTTGTGAGGCGGAGTAGGGTGTCTTCAGCTTCTTTTATCCGTTGGTACAGTTTTTTTAATTCATCTGCTCCGCTAAGGAAACTCTCCATGGAAAGGGGATTCAGTGTTAAAGGAAGCTGTTTTTCACGCAGTAATTGTTCCCACTCCTTTTGCAGATTCTCACTTTCGGAAAGGATACTTTCTTTCTTATTCTCTTCACTTTTTTGTTGACGGGAAAGTTCTTCGATTTGGCGCCGCAATTCTTTTCTTTTCGCAGAAAGTGTCCGGTAATTCTGTAATTTATTTTCCAGCTCTTTTAATCGACGGTTAATCTGATTTCCGTCCTGAACAGGTGCTACAGTTTTGCTTTTAGCTGTGTTGCGGAAAATGAAAAAGAAAAGTAAACCGGCAATTAGCAACAGTGTTCCTCCTAAAAGGGTGTTGTACAGCAACAGGAATCCTGCAGCAACGAGGACACATCCTGCAGCAATGATTCCGGGTAAAAAACTCTCTTTTCCGGGTGCAGGTGCCGTGGAACCGGAGAGTGCTTTTTGAAAGAGCGTGTCTGTTTCTATGCATTCGCGCTCTACTTCTTCTGCTTCAGCAGGACTGTTGATACCTGTTTGCCGGATTTCTGTATCTACTTCTTCCTGCTGACGTGTTAAGTCTGCACGAGTTGACTGATACTGAAGAAGCTGTTCCTCAGTTCGGTCCAGTTTTTGTGCGAGTGTATGCTGTTGGTCGTATATTTCGACTGAGGTATTGCGTAACTCAAGCGTTCCCTGTATTCCGATAAGTATATCAGGTTGTACAGATTCTCCCAGTTGTGACAAAACAGAATCAATTTGCCGCTTTGTTGCGACAATCTTCGCTTTTTCCTGCTCAATTTCGATAGCTGCTTGTCTGTAGAGTTCTAGGGTTGATTTAAAATAATCAAGTATATAAGCGTTCTTATCGAGATTCTCATTTGTTTTTAGCGCAGCCAGTTCGCTTTTCAGGTCTTCGGCTTCTGCGGTAAATTGTGTAATTAACTTCTGTGCAGCGTTGAATTCTGCCTTATATGCGAGATAATCTTCCCGGATTTGTTGCGGATGCAGGGTAAAGGAATCACGCCCGGAAATTATCTTTTTTGCTGAAACGTATTCAACAAAATGAGGGTATGCACGCTCAAGTGCTGTAAGACGATTTGCGTTTAGAATAGTTGTTTTGCGCTGTTCGGCAAGTTCGGCACATTCGGATTCCAGTTGTTTGAGTAACTCTGTAAGCCGGTTGTAATCATCCATTTTTCGCCGTAAATCAGCGATTTTTCCTTCTCTTTCCTCGATTTGATTGGTCAGTTCGAGCAGAATCTGTTTTTTCCCTCCGGACAGGTAATACTCTTTACTGTGTGTAACCAGATCTTTTTCAAATCCTCCGAAATCGACACCGGACAACCCCATTCCCAGAGAAAAAATACGATCTTCCATTCCGCTGTCACTCAGCTTTCCTATGGAAATTAGCTCATCCAGAGTTATTGCATAGACATTCTGATATAAATCAGAAGACGCATTTCCCATTAGTTGCTGGTACTCGTGTTCTTTGCTGGTTGTTTTCCCTTTGTAGTCAAAATGAAACTGATGGTTTTTCCCCTCACGGTAAACTGTGACTGCTTCATTAGCGGAATTAATCAGTGAAATACTTCCTCCGTGTTTCCCTCCGTAAACAGGAGACCGCCTTTCATCCTTAAGCCGGGGATAACCAAATAGAGTAAAACGGATAAAATCGAGAAGGGTAGATTTTCCGGCTTCATTTTCTCCATACAGTACCGTAACACCTTCCGAAAAACCACTGATTTTTTTATCATGGAAGGTTCCGAATCCATCAATATGTAAATGGTCTATTTTCATTGTTCATCCGGATTGGTGAGCAGGCCGGAAATACATTTCCATTTTGCCCGGTTCAGGAGTTCAAGGATTTCTTCGGAATCGCTGATTTCAGGAACATATCGGCCTACTTTTGCTGTTTTCAACTCTTCCATGATTTCTTCAACCATCCGGTTTCTTTTCTCCGGATCATTTTCATACAGTTCAAACTGTCGGATCAGATCGCCAATAAAATCGGAAGCCAGTTTACGTTCTTCCAGATCGATGACAGGAAGTGTGCGATTGATGATCCGATCCAGATGTACAAAAGTTCCGCTGTAAGAATTCTCTTCGTTAAACGCGCGAATCAATTCATCCAGTTCGTTCTGCTGCGACAGGAGTTCATGCAGTTCAGACATTCCCGTTAATTCCAGTCGAAGTAAACAGGATGACCCTGACGACAGTTGCTCCATACGTATCTTTTCCAGAAGATTGAACAAACCGGAAGTATCATTAACCCCTTGAATATCCTGAGAGAGATAAGTGAAAACAACCGCACTCAACGGGACAAACTGTTTGCTTGAAACCCTTCCGTTGTCGACCGAGATGAGGTAACACCCTTTATCTCCGGTTTCGTTAAAGTGACGTCCCTGAAGGTTTCCAGGGTAGACGACAACCGGAGCCGATTCGTTCACAACTTCCCGTTTATGGATATGCCCCAACGCCCAATACTCCATTTTTGATGCCCGTAGCTCGTCCATTGTAAAGGGGCAATAGGGATTCTTATGTTCTCTTCCTGCCAGCGTACCATGTAATAGTCCAATGGCAAATTGAGCGGAGTCGGTGCGTTGAAACTGCTGAACCAGTCGTCTGTCTTCGACCTTTTGTCCGAAACTTACGCCATAGATAGCTGCAGTTTCCCCCTTTTTATTGGTGAACTCTTTCTTTTCGACCATATCCGGACCAAAGCGGTGAACATTGTCAGGAAGCGTAAAGTTTTTCGCCCACTGGTTAAGCGGGTCGTGATTTCCACAAACCACATAGACCTGTATGTCGTTGGATTTTAGCTGCTCAAGTCCTCTGAAAAAACGATACTGAGCACTCAAACTCCCTGAATCACTATCAAAACTATCTCCGGCAATCAGAAGGAAATCAACCTGCTCGTCAATACAGGTTTGAATCAACTTTTCATACGCGCGAATTCCACACCGCACCAAAGCTTGTCCCAATTCCCTGTTTTCTGAATGGATACCCTTATACGGACTTTCGATATGGAGATCAGCTGCGTGGATAAATTTCATGCCGGAATCAACAATTTGAATGTGCTAATATAACAAGAAATTACCTTGAAGCCTATACACAACGGATTCTGTCAGAATGCCTTTTTTTACAGTTCTTCTACAGATATTTGGAAATATTCTTTTCATCACTTACATTTGCACACTCCAAAAAAGTCCGTTTTGGATACAGGTCCTATAGCTCAGCTGGTTAGAGCACTTGACTCATAATCAAGGGGTCCCTGGTTCGAGCCCAGGTGGGACCACAAAAAGAAGCTCAATCGAAAGGTTGGGCTTTTTTTATGCCTACAG
>NZ_CFIGVI010000077.1:0-5151 GCF_984588085.1 Wandonia sp. | reverse complement strand
GTGATCCCGCTGGGGTTCGAACCCAGGACCCTTACATTAAAAGTGTAATGCTCTACCAGCTGAGCTACGGAATCTTTATTTTTGTTGGCCTCACTCGTTCGTGATTGCGGGTGCAAAGATAGGCACTAATTCCATTTCGCCAAATATTTTTCGAATAAATTTTACTTTTTTTTACGCTTTTTATTTTAACCAACTGTTAATCAATAAAGATCAATTATGTATTTTTTAAATTAAAAAGGAGACTCCCGTCTCCCCTATCAGTATAGCCTTATCTATTCTGTTAGTCCAATTTACAATTCAGGCCGGAGATCGAAGCCGTATTTTTACAGTTCACTTCTGCCTGCTTCTTAGTTGCAAACAAGTATGTATCTGCTATTTGAAAATCTCCGTAACTGTCATAACAATTACAATAACGTGTTTTACGGCAAGATGTCATCCCAAAAACTGCCAAAGTAAAAAGACCCAGAGTAATTTTTAATTTCATATTATGTTGTTTTAATATATTACAATAATAGGTTAAACCAAAACCTAAGAAGGTTTCTTTAACTATAAACTTATATCGATTCGTTATTCCATTCCCGATTCAATCCAATCCAATGCCGGATACCCCAGGTTATCATTTGACCATCTGTGAATAATCTTCCCATTTTTAATATAAAGAAAAGTAGGGTACCTTCCTTCTGACATCTGGTTCATTCCATCCGTGTTCTCAACCAGAAAATAATCCAGTTCCGGGCTTTCTGTCTCTTCTACATAAGTGGTAATAGCAGAGCTATCTTTTGCTGCAAGAAAAACCCCCACTCCCAGATTTGTTCTTCGTTTGATCTCTTTTAAGCGATATCTTGTAGCAATTTTACAAAACGGACATCCGGGACTTGCAATACAAATTACTCCCTCAAATCCGGGTTTAGCGGCAAGAACTTCTGTTAAAACAGAATTGGTCGCATCATTCATTTCGCGATCCGTCTTCTTATAATCTCCCTGATAAATTGGTCGAACAAAAAAATATCCTCCCAAAAGAGCTAAGACTATTATTATCTTTAAGAGCGTAGCATAGATTTTTTTCATCTGAAAAGGAAGTAGAATCACACCAACAGTTGACAATACAAGAATTCCAATCCAATGCGATAAGGCCGAAAATGTCCAGGACCATCCTCCGGATATACCATAGTTATACAATACGTCGGGGAAAATTATCAGCAGTACTGACAACAGAAGTACTACTAGAGCAGCAAATATTCTCATCTTTTTTTATCAAATGTAGAAAAAGTTTTATTAGTCCGGAACTTTTCTCTTTAGTTAAAGTAAACCATAAAAAAAGCCGTACCACAGTGTGACACGGCTTTTTTTGAAATTATTTCAATTACTTTTTTGTAAGCGTACAAGTTTGCTCCATTGAATAACCCGACTCTTCTACTTTCACTGTTGCTTCGTTACAAGCTGCCTGAGCCTGAACCTTAGTAGCTCCTTCTACAGTAAATTTATACTCTGAGTTTTCTACATCCGTACCAATAACTTCTTTCTGCTCACAAGTACAAGAATAATCTTTTGTACAGGAAACCAGTGTTAATCCTGTTAGCGCCAAAATTGTAAAAGCCTTTTTCATATTTTTTATTTTTTTTCAAATTTAACTCAAAAAAGTAAAAATCAAAAATGATTCTTATGAATTTGAATTATGTTATCTATAAATTTCATTAATTTATCTAAGCTTCAGATACATCTATCTGATCTTACCATACCTTATCTGCAATCATTTTTTCCAATTCTTCCTGTCCGATTTCTTTTCCATCCTGCTCAAATGGAACACGGAAATTACATCCCGATTTATACGCACTGCAACCATACGCTTTTCTTCCCTTGATGATCTTGCCTTCTTTGCATTTCGGACAGTCTACATCTCCCATTTCACGAATAGCCTTTTGCATTTTAAATTGTTCCGGAAAGAGGATTTCATTCGTTAGATCAACCACCATATCAACTAACTCTTTTTTAAAAATCTCGCTGTCGTACTCTCCTTTTTCGATCAAACGCAATTTCTTCTCCCAATCCCCTGTTAATTCCGGAGATTTTAACAAATCATTGGAAATAGTTTCGATTACCTGTACGCCTGTTTCCGTCGCAAAAATGGTCTTTCGTTTCCGCTCAATATACTTTCTTCGGAATAATGTTTCGATAATATTCGCCCGTGTAGATGGACGACCTATTCCGTTATCTTTCAACATTTCACGTAACTCCTCATCGTCAATCTGTCGCCCGGCTGTTTCCATTGCCCGCAATAGCGTCGCCTCTGTATAAGGTTTAGGAGGTGAGGTCTGTCGTTGGATAATAACCGGCTCATGAGGTCCGGACTCTCCTTCTTCGAACGTCGGCATGATTTTATCTTTTTCATCCTTCTCATCCGCTTTCTCGCCTTCATACACAACACGCCACCCCTGACTCAAAATTTGTTTTCCGGTCGCCTTAAACTCAATCTCTCCTACCTGTCCCAAAACAGTCGTATTAGATACAATACAATCCGGATAAAAAGCTGCAATAAACCGCTTGGCTACCGTCATGTACACTTTTTGCTCATCAGGAGTAATTCCCCCTGGAGTAACTCCGGTAGGAATAATCGCATGGTGATCCGTTACTTTCTTATTATCAAAGATCTGTTTTGTCTTTTTTATGGGCTTTTCAAGCAGCGGAGCTGTTAATGCGCTCAAGTGAGTAAGCCCTTTCATAATTCCGGGAATTTTCGGATAAATATCGTCCGAAAGATAGGTTGTATCTACCCTGGGATAGGTTACCAGCTTTTTTTCATATAAACTCTGAATCATTTTCAGCGTGTCATCCGCAGAAAATCCAAACTTCTTATTACACTCAACCTGTAAGGCTGTAAGGTCAAATAAGCGCGGAGAGGATTCTTTTCCTTCCTTCACTTCAAAGGAAACAATTTCAAAAGGAAGTTCTTTTATGGATGCTACAGCTTCATCCGCTTTCTCCTGTTGTTTTAACTTACCCAGGTTACTTGAAAATTCAGTCTCACGGTACACTGTTTTCACTTCCCAGTAATCTTCAGGAACAAATGCTTCAATTTCCTTCTGACGGTTCACAATCATTGCCAAAGTAGGTGTCTGTACCCTACCTATAGATAGTACTCCCTTACCACTTCCATATTTTAAGGTAAATAAGCGTGTAGCATTCATACCTAACAACCAGTCTCCTATTGCTCTCGAACTTCCTGCCGCGTATAATCGGTTAAAATCATTCGCGTCCTTTAACTTAGTAAATCCCTCAAGTATCGCTTCTTCCGTAAGTGATGAAATCCAAAGGCGCTTAACAGGAACTTTGCATTGCGCTTTGTGGAGCACCCATCGCTGGATCAACTCTCCCTCCTGCCCGGCATCGCCACAGTTTATAACCTCTTCACAGTTCTGAACCAGACGTTTGATTACATGAAATTGTTTTTTCACGCCTTCATCATTAATCAATTTGATGCCAAAACGCGACGGAATCATAGGTAAATCCCGTAAATTCCAGTATTTCCATTTTTCAAGATAATCATTGGGTTCTTTAAGGGTACAAAGATGCCCGAACGTCCAGGTGACCTGGTATCCTCCCCCTTCGTAATAACCGTCTTTGCGTTGTTTCGCTCCGATTATCTCCGCTATATCTTTAGCCACACTCGGTTTCTCTGCGATACAAACCTTCATATCTTATTTTCGGGTATACTTTTTTATCGTAAAACTATAATCGTTTCTCTCATTCTTTTCGCCAGTACCGACTACTGAAATTGTCCAGTCTTCTTTATCGAAATCCGGGAAAAAGGTATCACCTTCCGGCTCTCCGTGAACGTGGGTTATGTACATTTCATTTACATATCCCTTCTCCAAAGACTCTCTGTACACTTCTCCTCCACCTATAATGAACAGGTTTCTTTCATCATTTTGATACGTTTCCAACCACCCGGAAACAGAAGAAAATAATTCACACCCCGGAGCATCATATTCCGGGTTTCTCGTAAGAATACAGTTTAACCGATCCGGAAGCGGTCTGAATTTTTCCGGAATAGATTCAAAATTTTTCCGCCCTGTCAGAATAATATGACCGGTTGTCGTTTCTTTAAAGAAGCGCATATCATCTCTCAATCTCCAAACCAAATCGTTATCCTTACCAATAACATTATTATCTGCCACGGCAACGATCAGCGTTACTTTTTTACTCATTCTCCTGAAGAATTTAAACAGCTACAGCTGCCTTAATATGTGGGTGTGGATCGTAATTTATCAGTTCAAAATCTTCATACGTAAAAGAAAAGATATCTTTCACCTCCGGATTTATCTTCATCTCAGGAAGCGGTCTGAAATCACGACTGAGTTGCAACTTAGCCTGATCAATATGATTCGAATACAAATGTGCATCCCCCAGTGTATGTACAAATTCTCCCGGTTCCAGATCACACACCTGAGCTACCATCATCGTCAATAAAGCATAGGAAGCAATATTAAACGGAACGCCTAAAAATGTGTCAGCACTACGTTGGTATAACTGGCAACTTAATTTTCCGTCTGCGACGTAAAACTGGAACAAACAATGGCAGGGAGGTAACGCCATATTATCCACATCTGCCACATTCCAGGCACTTACCATCAGGCGGCGGGAATCCGGATTATTTTTAATCTGGTCTACCACCTTACTAATCTGATCAATTTTTCCTCCGTCCGGCGTAGGCCATGAACGCCACTGGTATCCGTATACAGGACCTAAATTCCCCTTTTCATCTGCCCACTCATCCCAGATGCTCACACCATTATCTTTCAGGTATTTAATATTTGTATCCCCCTGTAAAAACCACAACAGCTCGTGGATTATTGAGCGAAGGTGTAATTTTTTAGTCGTTACTACCGGAAAACCTTCCGAAAGGTCAAAACGCATCTGGTATCCAAAAGTAGAAAGCGTCCCCGTACCGGTCCGGTCTCCCTTTTCTGTACCATTATCCAATATATGCTGAAGTAAATCGTGATACTGTTTCATCTTAAATTATCGTTTGTTGTTGATGAACCGAAAGAACGGAACATCGTCTTTCGCAGCTACTAAATTACGTCAATTTTGCAAACGAAATTTAGCATTGTGAATGAATTCATTCTTTTGTGAAAAACTTTATTTAACGAT
>NZ_CFIGVI010000076.1:0-5180 GCF_984588085.1 Wandonia sp. | reverse complement strand
GCATTGACTCAGATAAAGAACATACATTGAAGCCTGTTAAGGTGGTGATTAAATAGATTGTTTTAGTTTAGTAATAAATGTAATTAAGGGCGTGGAAATAACCACGTCCTTTTTTTATGCTAAATTCATTGCACTTTTTGACTTGGAACAACCTATTTCGGCTTAAATTTGTAGTGTGCAGATTATCATTAATATATTAATTGTTACGGGAACCTTCCTTTTTATGGAAGGTTTTGCGTGGTTTTTGCATAAATACGTAATGCATGGTTTTCTGTGGGGTTTACATAGAGATCATCACGTTCCACACAACAAAAAACTGGAAAGAAATGACTTCTTTTCAACTGTTTTCGGGATTCCTTCCTGGTTGTTTATTATGTTCGGTATTATGGATGGACTGGATTGGAAATTGTATGTGGGAATCGGGATTACATTGTACGGAATTTGTTATTTTTTTGTTCACGAAGTTTTAATTCATCAGCGATTACCTTTTTTTAAACACACGGAGAATGTGTATTTCATGGCGCTTCGGAAAGCACATAAAGTACATCATAAACATTTGGGGCCTGAGGATGGTGAATGTTTCGGGATGTTACTGGTACCTCGTAAGTATTTTGTTGAAGCGGCAGGTTACCTAAAAAGAAAAAAAGGGAAATAATGCTTACATATCTATATTTGTTTCTGAACATATTTTCTATTTCGTACCCGTTGTTTAAAACGTGGGATGAAAGAGTTTTGATGAGACAGAATCAAAAAGAAATCTGGTTTTCTATCGTTATAGTAGCGTTTGTGTTTATCGTTTGGGATAGCGTCTTTACACATTTTGGTTTTTGGGGATTTAATCAGAATTATCTTGTTGGACTATCTATTGTGAATCTTCCAATTGAAGAAGTATTATTCTTCTTTTGTATTCCCTATGCTTGCGTTTTTATCTATGAAGTAATCCGCTATTACGATAAAAATAATTCTGTTCAAAAATGGGGGAAAAGAATCAATGCACTGTGGCTTTTGTTAAGCATAGCGTTATTGATTATAGGATGGGAGAAGTGGTACACTTTTCTGACAGCAGTTCTTTTAATACTATTGCTGTCTGTTCATCAGTTTGTGCTTACGAATAATAGAACGTATCTGGGGAGGTTTTATTTAGCTTTTCTGTTTATTTTGATTCCGTTTTTACTTGTCAATGGCGTGCTTACAGGGAGTCTCATTCCCGATCAGGTAGTGTGGTATAGCGAAAGCGAGATAATTGGATTTCGCCTGTATACAATTCCGGTTGAGGATACGTTTTATTGTTTACTGATGATGCTGTCGGTAATAACCATTTACGAATCTTCTCTGAGAAGGAGAGCAAATGTTCAAAAACTTGGCTATGAGTGAAAAGAAGTTAACATTAGTATTGGGAGCAAGCCCTAAAGAAGATCGTTACTCTTATCAGGCTCTATTGTTGTTGCAAAAACATCAACACCCGGTTATTGCAGTGGGAAATAGAGAAGGAGTGGTAGGAGAAGTGTCTATCGTGCGTTCAATACCCGTTCATGAACCCGTTGATACATTGACTATGTATTTATCTGCGAGAAATCAGAAAGGGTATTACAAAGATATTCTGGAACTGCATCCGAAAAGAGTGATCTTTAATCCCGGTGCAGAGAACCCGGATTTTGAAAAAGTATTGAACGAGAACGGAATAAGTACAGAGAATGCCTGTACACTCGTGTTGTTATCTGTGGGGAATTATTAATAGATCGGGATGATAATTCAAGATCTGCTTAAAGAAACGAAACACAGACCTTATGCACTGCCTTCCGGAAAATGGAAGTACTATCAGGAATGGAATAAAGCTGTTTTCTTGCATTGGAAAGTAATGGTGGATGAACTGAGAACATTTGTTCCCGGTCATTTGGAAATTGATCTTTTTGAGGGGAATGCATGGGTTTCTGTTGTGGCATTTACAATGAATAAAATTCGCCCTCGGATTTTACCTGCATTTTCTCCGGTTTCGGATTTCGACGAAATCAATATACGTACCTATGTGCGAAGAAATAATAAACAGGGGGTTTATTTCCTAAGTATAGAAGGAGGTAAATTATTGTCTTGTAAAATGGCCAGAGGGCTATCCGGTCTTCCATACAGATATTCAGGTATGAAGCGGGAGAAGGGGAGGTATGTCTCAACAAATGAACGTTTCGGAGATGTATTGAAGCTGTCTTTTATGACAGGGGAGACGGTCCTTCAAAAAGATTCTCTTGATAAGTGGTTGACAGAACGGTATGCGCTTTTTCAGGATATAGGGCAGGATATACATGAATTTGATATTCACCATATAGAATGGCCTCTGAAAAAGATTGATGTTGAAGAATTGACCCTGTCTTACCCCAGGTTTTCAAGTCTGGTAAAAGGATTGCCGGATAAAATTCATTATTCACCTGGTGTACAGGTTGTTGCTTGGTAAAAAAAGAAACACCGGGAAGTTTATGTCCCGGTGAATCCGCTTTTTAGTTGTGTGAAAAAGCAGGGCACACTTTAAAGGTTGCACCCAGAAGTTTTAATTATACAATACGAAGCTGTATCCACTTACTCCTCCAGTGAAGGAACTGCTATAGCTGTTGTTGTATATACGTACATTTTCAAAGAAGCTAAAACCTGCTGTAGCAGGATTGATGGAATAGCCTCCGTGTGGGTAAAGGTATCGTATCGTATAGTTGGTATTCAGATTTGATAATCCATAAGGAGAAGTTGCATAACCGTTACTGTTGTTAAGCATATTTAAAGGAGAGTCACTGTCAATGACTGTTCCGTAAGGATCCCCATTGTATATGATCCAATAGTCAAATTTCCAACTTGCCTGAAATCCCCATATTGGTAGATAGTTATTTCTTGTTGCCCAGTTACCAAATCTTCTCTGCTCTGCACGGGCATACCAATAGTAGTTTTGCGAAAGTGAAGAAGTCGTAAAAGAAGAGGTGAAAGTAACAAAACTTCGATATCGATAATTAGAGCCTCTGGCCGGGTCGTTAATCCATCCTCCTCGGTTTCCTGAAGGACCAATTCCGCGTGTGAAGTTATACTCCCCATTTAGCTTTTCCTGAGAGTTATAGTCTATTTCTTTGACTATTGCTCCGGTATTGTCATATACCTTCAGAACACTTCCGTTGAATTCATATAACTGATCGCCTACATGAACTTTTCTGGACGCTCCCAAAACATAGTGAAAGGATGGATCGGTAACAGATACGCGTGTAGAAATGGATCCGTCTTTTTCTTCCAGTCGTTCAAGAACACCAGTTTGCAGGTAATTAAGATATTCTTCCGAAGGTTGGTAATACAACCCCATTGCCTCATATTCTGCAACTGTTAAGTCGGGATCAATACCTTCGAAAAATTTTTCTATTCGTTGGTTCTCCAGCTCCATTATTCGTTGTTCGATAGAGAGCAAGGATTCGAAACCGATTGCTTTTTCCCAGGCTATACGCTCGGCATCGCTCATTTCTGCAAGATGAGGCAGGCTGGAGAGAAAATGAGCTTCATCTTCAAAAACCAACTCCCCATTCGTTGAACGAATAGTATTGTTCGTTTTATTTTGGGTAATTTTCGAATCACTAACAGAAATGTTTTCTTTCTGGCAGGAGTGAAACGATGCGACTGCTACTAAAGTAGCAATACCAAAAACAAGTTTTTTCATTGTTTTGAAATTTAGTTATATAAATAAAAGACTTCGTCAAGAAGAGGTAGGCCTACCATATACTTGAGTATCAAATGTATCATAAAATCCCGTACATGCAAATTTTTTGTTCATTTTAATTCATAGGTTTTGTATGCTGATAGTGAGGAGGAAAAGGACGGGGTGAGTGAAAAATGGGAATAACAATAAAGTAGTATATTTGAGATTAACCTGACTTCTCTTTAGTTGATATTATGGAGAATAGGATATAACAAGGACACAACAGAGCTTGCAATACTATGCAGAATATTATAAAGAAACTAGACGAACAGAATGCTGAAAAGGTAAAAGAGGTGTTTGCCGAACTATTGAAAGGTTACCTGACTCCTGCCTATGGCTCTATGTCAAAGCGGGATTTTGATATACTCCTTTTTATGAAACTTCAACAATTAGGTCTTTTTGAAAAAAATCCTGATCTGTACGAGTTGGTATCTGAGCTGAGAGTAACCCGCGCGAAAGCCCGGAATCTGTTGTATGAATCAAAACTCAGGCAGACAAGTAAAGAGGAGTTGGATGACGAATTGAAAGAGATGCTGAAACGTCCGGTTTTTCTGAAAGACAATGATAAGATAGGAATTGAAATTAGTAACCCGTACCTCATTGACCATTTACGTGCCAAACTGAAACAGCTTAATCACATTACGGATGGTTCTTTTTCTCCGGAACTTGTTCGGTTAACGACTGATGCATTTGTTGCGCTCTTTGAGTCATATTTACCGGAGACCTCCCAAAAAGAAATCAAAAGGGCATTTGTCTCCGTCGGGGCAAAAGAAGATACCTCACTGAAAGGGGTCTTGAAAGGTGTAGTAAAGAAATTGGGAACAAAAGTAGCAGATAAAGCAGGGGGTGCCGTTGCTGATTCTGTTGTTGACTATTTGGGGCCTGTTATTAATGGAAGTATAGCGTCAATTAAAAAGGTTTTTTCCGGTTTTTTTAAGGACGAGGAATAATTTTTTAGTTAAAATACAGCAACGTAGGTAGTGTAAAGAAAGCAAAAAGCCAGAATCGCAGAGACTGGTGTCATAACAAATCGTTCCTTTTTACTTGGAGAAACTAAATTCATAATGGTATTAAGGCAAAGATAACCGCCAAATGAATAGCCCGCATAATAATACCAGGCAGGTAGGCTGCTGTGTTGAATAAAATTACCCAAAATCAGTAGAGTGTAAAGGGCAAAACCCAAGAGTATAGCCGACAAAATACTGGCAATTCGAAGTGTTGGAGGGAGTACTTTGTGCTTACCTCCCATTGAGTATTCTCCCAGAGGAAATCCCAGCGCGAGTAGTAACTGAAAAATAATAAGGAGCATAATGCAAAAAGAGCCGATCCAGATGGTTATCATTTTTTCAATTTTTAAGCTCGAATTTACGAATTAAACCATTCCTGAGAAGAGCGTTTAGCTCAGGTTTTCCTGATTTGAAAACCGATGTTTACTGCGTCTTTCCTGTTGTTTATTACGCATTCT
>NZ_CFIGVI010000075.1:0-5716 GCF_984588085.1 Wandonia sp. | reverse complement strand
GATTTGATGAAAATACAACACCTATAAGAATAGAACCTATTGAAAACAATCGGAGTAGAAAACAGTATCAAGAATGCGCAATAAAAACCAATTCATCGAGGGCAGTATAGGGTGGTTAAAGAGGCTTCATTTGAACGTATAAAGAACAATGAAAGGAAAAAATCCTCTGAAATTAATTCCAGAGGATTTTTTTGAGTTTTAAAGATAATCAGTACTACAACAATTCCAGTTTTTGTGTTTCCAGAACCTGACCGTCAAGTTTGATCTTAACTAGATAATATCCTTTGTTAAGAAAACTAAGATCAATTTGCGTATGACGGACATCCCGCGCTAAAAATTCAGCCACTATTTGACCTTTCAGATTAATAACCTGAATTTCCATTGTACCTTTACCTTTGTCCGGATAATCGAAATAAACTACACCACTTGTAGGATTCGGATAAATGGATACATTAAAACTACGTTTCAGATCGATTTCTTTTCGCTGTTGATGCTGGTTTTCGGCTGGAACATCATCAGCAGTTAAGAAAGCCGGAACTTCACCGCTATCCGATAAGGCATCTAGAATACATTGTACGGAAGCACTAAGGATTTCGTCACTTGTATTTGAGGTCAGTTCGTCTAATTCACCAAACAGATCAGGGTTTTCCGTAAGTGTTTCCGAAATTGTTTTGTTGTTAGTAATAGCAGCTTTTAAGTTTTCCAGTTTAACGTACTCCGGGTTCGAATTCAATGCCAGTATTGCTTGTTTTTGTTTCCGGATGTTATCTTGATCTCCCAAGTAGGTGTATATGGCTAATAATAGGTTTGCCTGACTAGAATTATCACTTTGTCCCAGTGATTTAGCCAATTCCTGAAGTTCTGCAGGAGTGTAGTTCCCAAGTAAAACTCCGTTTATAAGATCTGCATACCCCATTTCTATTTGATGCTCCAAGTAATTGACATCAGAAAATAGTTGCACTCTCCGCGATTGTTTATTTTGCGCTTCTGCAATCTGATTAGCAATACCATTTGGCATGGTATGGTTTGTAAGTACGTTTTTTACAGCATCCGATAACCCGGAGTTAATCAGCATCACTTGAAGTAAATCAGAGCTAGGAGGGTTGCTGTTCACATACTTAATCAGAACTTCATCTGAAAGATAAGGTGACTTACTTAGTAAGATGTCTCGAATTTGGTCGGATGTTCCTTGATCAATCAGCGCTAACAGATTATCTGTCTGGCCTCCATCAATTTGCGCCAGTAATTCGTGTTGTTGTACTTCCATTTCTGAAATAGAAAATGAACCGACAATAATGGGACCACCACTGTTTCTGATTTTTGACGGACATGTATTCGCATCCTCTGTTATTGATACCCCACCCCAAAGCGCTTCGTTGATGTCTACAACATTACCATATAAGTTATTTGAAAATGTATACGAATCCGGCTCATGTCTTGGAACATCGATGTAAGCATAGGAAAGATGCTGCGAATTATTTGAGACAAAGATGTCATGCTGGTCAGCAATGGGCTCTCCTGTTAACGAAAATTTATTGTTGGCGACCTTCTTTTTAGCGTCCAAATAGGTAGTTCCGCCAGAGGCAACTCCTTGATGGTAATTCATCCGACCATTCATTAATGTCAGGTCGTGACTATATATATCATGTTGAAAATCATTACATAACCACTGAAGACCGTGAATCACACCATTGTCTGGATCCGGAACATAGGTTCCATTGATTCCCTCTGTTTGACCTCCGATTTTTAAATTGTGAAAGTAGTTTTTGTAAATCTCATTGGCACTTTCACCGGAACCATTCACCACAATTCCATAGGATTGCCCATTACCGTTTGCTACAGTTGGATTGTCATACTCATATAATTCGTTTTCCTGAACTTTGTATC
This sequence comes from Wandonia sp., assembly GCF_984588085.1. NCBI lineage: Bacteria > Pseudomonadati > Bacteroidota > Flavobacteriia > Flavobacteriales > Crocinitomicaceae > Wandonia > Wandonia sp. The sequence goes on along the minus strand of NZ_CFIGVI010000075.1, from coordinate 3,829 downwards.
CGGATGAACCATACAATGAAATACCAGAGGTTTGGTAGGTTGCCTCTCTTACTTCAAAGGTATTTTTCTGAATGCTCTCATTTTTTGTATTGGAAACATAGATACCATAGCGATTATTCTGGAAGAGACTTTCAATACACGTAAACGTCCTGGTATTTATGTTATTCCAGGTACGAATTCCAAAGTTTAAGTTTTGGAATGTGTTTGGAACCGTATAGTTACAGGGTTGACCAACATAGATTGAGCTACAGAACGGAGTTACGTAGAATTGTGATTCACGGGCATAGATACCATATCCCCCAAGAGCATAGGATCCTGTTGTTATATCATTTTTGAAATTACATCCGTTGAATGTAATGCCATATACCGTTTCCAGTTTTGCGTGATCCTGTACACTCGTATTAATATTATCATTCCAAATAAAATCAGAGGTTCTAAAGTAGGATAAATTGTTTACCGTTGATTCATATGGTCGAAACCAAACACCTCTCTGATTATTCAGAAGTTCAGAGTTTGTAACCTGTACAATTCCACCATTCCGATTATTGTCAAAACTAAAGGACTGATAGATTTCGTCCATTGCACACCCTGATTGACTGGTCGTTACTTTACGTTTGGAAACCAAAACACCAATGGAGGCATTTTCTATTTTAGAATTGTTCATGATCAAACGCCCCTGGTTTGAACTTGTAATGCTTCCTTGCGACAAAAGTTGGTTCCCCCACACTTCTACTCCCAGCCATTTTAGGGAATTACTGCATCTGTCATCGGATGTTAACGTCGTATTGTTTAGGATCAACTTTCCTCCTTGTTGAGAACTAGTAGCACCATTTTCAATAACAAGGTGTGCACCCGGTGCAAACTTCAATGTCATTCCCGAAATCGTAATAGTTACTCCTGCCGGAATTCGCAGCTCCTTTTCGATGGTCGCAACCAAAGAACCATTGTTTAACGGGTTGCTAACAGACCAGGTTGCATTGGTTGTAGCAGTATATATCCCGACATTAAAACCTTTTGAATCCAGACAGCATTGAACCGAGGTATTAAAATGAGCATCGTAGTCCATCCCGTCAATTTGATCCGGTAACATATACATTTTCAGTAAACTGGTCAATGGGTTTTGTCCTTCATAAGTAGGTGTACGCGAAAATGTTGAGATGTGCGTAATTGCCGAGGCTGGGTTTGACATATCAGCCAGGCGATACAGACCATTTTGATTCGCCAGATATAAATCATTGTTGAAACCTCTTTCAATCATGGAGAAGGCAAAATCAGATTGGTTTAAGCCAACAGGAAGGGATATTGGATTCAGACCGGAGGTCGGGTTAGAGTAATCATAGTACTCAAATGCATTCGGATCAAGCGCACTTACAGTATGGGTAACGTATAAGTACCGTCCATCTTCCGAAAATTCGACTCCCCGGTACCGGGCAGATTGGTTCACCCCTCCTGGGTTATATTTAAGTGTATTGAATATTTTTTCTGTACCTGGAACAACTAACCCGGAGCTGTTGAGCTCAGCAGTATACAATCGTTGTTCGACATGTTGGCCACCAATGCTATAGGGTCCGTTTTTGTAAGGTACCGCAATGCGATAGTTCCCATTGCTTAATTCTGCAATGTCCATCTCACCCCGTACATCGGCCGGATTAAATGCGGAGCCCGGAAACGCAAACAGATTAGTGAAATTGAAGCCTGTAGCGTCTACTGTGAATGTGAAGACGCCGTCTCCATTTGAAATAAAGACTTTATAGGAACCATCCGTCCGCTTTTTGGAGGATGCCAAAAATACGCCTGAACGTTTTCCTGGTCCCGGATCAGGTGGAATAAATGTCCCTCCGGAAATATCGTCTATTCCTATATAGAATAAGGGTTGAGGAGGGTTTCCCGAAAGATACTGCATGGGGACTAAAGCCCCCTTTAAGTCACAGTTATAATCGAGGTAAATGTCATTTGGCAAGGACATGTCTAGTGAAAATAGGTAGGGTAGTTTTTCGTAAATACTACTATTGACAGTAGTGGATACAATATAATACCTGTTACAATTTGCAGGGTCAGGAACGACCAGAATCTCGGAGGCACCTGTAGCATAACCAGTTGCAGCTTCCAATGTTGTAATGGCATACCCATGTTTGTCATAAACGAAAGCATCAATGATAAAAAATTCAATCTCTCCACTTTGGTTTCTGATCACATTCGAAGCGTATTGAGCTGTTTCTCCCTGATAGTATAAACTTGGATAGGCGAACGTTATTGGCGTTCCGTCCGGAAGCTCAGTGGGCTGAGGGAGTCCGCTTACTGATGAAGCGTTTAGGTTGTAATACCCCGGAGAGAGACTCCAGTAAGGGTTTTGTGCCATAGCACCGTGCATGCCTGCGACAAAGATGCCGGAGAAGCATAAATGTAAAAGTAGTTTTTTCATAAAAACGGTTTTTAATGTAAATAATTGTTACCTGAATATGTCAAAATCATTGACCAATCGATTGGTTGCAGGTGTAAATGGTATCGATAGTTCAATTGATGGTACATAGCTGCAGGTGATACAAGTTATCAATTATTTTTTAATTACCTGAAGAACAATAGTGTATATTTTACATTACGTTGAAAATCTTATGACTGACTCGTCTCTGATACTGGCTAATCAATTGAATGTTGTTGCCCCAAAAGAGATAGAAACTAAAGACAATTCAGGAGTTGCTTCCATTCGAAGAGTTCCGTAAACATCGTAGGTTGGAATAAATACTTTTACCTGATCAATGAAAGGCTCTTTTCAGTACGTATCAAATTAATCTTACTCCGAGTCGAAATACCCATCTGGAGATTTGATTCGATGTTAACCAAGTTCTAAATACAGTCGTTCATGATTCGGGAAATACTAAAACGTGAGATTTTTACTCTTGGATTTACAACACACAACAGGAATCAACAACCCTAAACTTGAGTAAAATGTCAATTTATGTACCCATTTGAAAGCTCCCGAACCCTTTTTACCGAAAACAGAAGTCCCCTATTCGCAAAAAGAGAAAATCATTTCAGACATTCACGAAAACCTGAATCAGATTCAGCAAATAGTAAACACTTATTCTGAGGAAGAACTGGACACACTGACATTACCTCATCTGCTACTTGAATTAGTAACGATCCGGGAAATGTTTTACCTGATATCCTATCCCCTTTACATCATCAAAAACAAATTGAACAACTCCTTAACCCGTATTCAAATGACAGCAGTGAATAATTGATGGATCAACAGATACGGATCATTCGCTGACTTTCTTCAGGATTGCCCGCTGGTAAGCGTTTACCGGATGATTTCCCACAATGGGAGAGGTTTCACTTCCTAGTCCTGTTTCGGACTCCGGCTCCAGGTTTGTTACAATTATCTCAAAGTTCATTTCGCTGTCTTCCAGCCAATATGAGGCAACGAGCAATGTATTCTCCAGCGAAAAAGAACTGGTTAAGCGATTGCCAATATATGACTGGGATAATTGAATGCCGTTTTTCTCGTCAATGATCCACTTATTCGGATCGTCTGTGGCCTGTAATTCATAAGCTCTCAGATCCGGTTTATCAGCCGTGATATACACAATAGTCCAACTCCAAACGGAATCGGTAACGGGTTCAACTTTCAGTTCCATTTGAAGGTTCATTACCGGATCAACGGATTTGGAATTGTAGATATTCATTTCTCCTTTCCATTCACCTTCCCAACTTTGAGGAAACTCCTGAGTATATCCCTGGTGCACACTATAAAGAAAAATGATCATCACTATTAACCACTTACTCCTAAAACGCTGTACACTCATCTTACATGTATTATAAGTCATAT
>NZ_CFIGVI010000074.1:0-8828 GCF_984588085.1 Wandonia sp. | reverse complement strand
TTTTAAGGAGATTCAGAAAGCCCGGAACTTGTTTTTAGTTATTTTTAAGGCAAAAGTGAAAGAAATGGCAAAAGAGAAATCAATTATAAACAAAACATCGATCCAGTTTCTTGAAAACTATCTGAATAACCCTTCTCCCACAGGGTTTGAATCAAAGGGTCAGAAATTGTGGATGAAATACCTGAAGCCGTATGTGGATGAGTTCTATACGGATAACTATGGAACCGCTGTAGGCGTTATAAATCCGGAAAGTGATTACAGAGTGGTGATTGAAGCGCATGCGGACGAGATTTCATGGTTCGTACATTACATTACCAAAGAAGGATTTATTTACTTGCGCAGAAACGGAGGGTCTGATCACCAGATAGCTCCTTCTAAACGGGTAAATATTCATACAAAAAACGGGATTGTAAAAGCGGTATTTGGTTGGCCGGCTATTCATACCCGCCATGAGAAAGAAGAAAACCCGAGCCTGAAAAATATCTTTTTGGATTGTGGAGCTGACTCAAAAGAAGATGTCGAGAAAATGGGGATTCATGTAGGGTGTGTGGTTACTTACGAAGATGAATTCATGATTATGAATGAAAAGAAGCTGGTAGGTAGAGCATTGGATAACCGGATAGGAGGGTTTATGATTGCTGAAGTAGCACGCTTACTACATGAAAATAAGATCAAACTTCCTTTTTCTCTTCATATTGTTAATGCAGTTCAGGAAGAAGTAGGGTTGAGGGGAGCAGAGATGATTGCAGAGCGAATTCAACCGCATTGTGCAATTATTACAGATGTTTGTCATGATACAGGAACTCCTATGATGGATAAAATTCAACAAGGAGACCTCAAGGGGGGGGAGGGACCTGTATTAACGTACGGTCCTGCTGTTCAAAATAATTTGTTGAACTATGTTATAGAACGTGCGGAGAATGCGGGTATTCCTTTCCAACGGGCAGCTGCTTCCCGCGCAACAGGAACGGATACGGATGCTTTCGCTTATTCAAATGACGGCGTGCCTTCGGCTTTGATCTCGTTACCGTTGAGGTATATGCATACTACAGTGGAAATGTGCCACAAAGATGATGTAGAAAATACGATTCGCCTTATCTACGAAACAATCATTCACCTGAAGAACGGACAATCATTCAGTTATTTTGACTAATTATAATCAGAAAGGGGGCAGTTTAATCTGTCCCCTTTCTTTACCCTAACCTAAATAACAAACTATGAAAAATTAATTAGCCTTGTTTTGCAAATTGTACATTTAATGCAAGACGAACATCTTCACTTACGACAAGACCTCCCGCCTCTGTGGTGGCGTTCCAGGTCAGACCAAACTCTTTTCGGTTGATTTTTCCTGAAATTTCAAAACCTGCCTTTGTGTTTCCGTAAGGATCCACAACAGTTCCTCCATATTCTGCTTTCAATGTGACTTCTTTCGCATTTCCACGAATGGTCATAATCCCTTTTAATTCATACTCATCTTCACTTTTCTTTGTAAACGAAGTTGATTCGAATGTTAGCTTCGGATGATTCGCTGCATCAAAGAAATCTCCTGACTTTAAATGTGCATCACGATCCTTGTTATTGGTCGAAATACTATCAATTTCAGCTTCGAAAGAAGCTTTTGCTCCGTTAAAATCATCTCCTTCTGTTTCAATTTTTCCATCAAACTGGTGGAATAACCCTGTAACTGTTGAGATAACAAGGTGTTTTACCTTAAACTGAACTTCTGAATGTGTCGGGTCAATTGCCCAAACTGTTTTTACTGCTGTTTCCATATTGTTTTTCTTTATTAATTAAGTTGCATGGGTACTTCCATAAGTAGTACTTCTGCATTTTTATTTGCCTGTAGAATTAACTCGTCGGTTTCCCAAACTCCCATTCCGTCTCTTGTTGATAGTTTTTCTCCGTTCACTTCAACTTCGCCGGAAATCACAAAGACATAAACGCCGTTTTCTTTCTCTTTAAGTGTATACTTTCCTGTTTTTCCGGAATCAAGATCAATCATGTGAAACCATGCATTTTGATAGATCCATACCCCTTCGTCTTCTGAGGAGGGGGAAAGTACCTGCTGAAATGTATTCTTTCGGTCAGCCGGGTTTAACTGTAGCTGATCATATCGTGGAGTAACCTGTCGTTTATTGGGGAATAACCATATCTGTAGAAGTTGAAGAGCTTTGTCGCGGGTAGCATTATATTCTGAATGAAAGATGCCTGTTCCGGCTGACATTACCTGGATCTCGTTCTTTCTGATAATTCCGGTATTTCCCATACTGTCTTTATGCTCCAGAGTTCCGTTCAGGGGAATCGTAATAATTTCCATATTATCATGCGGATGTGTTCCAAAACCACCACCACCTTCAATATAATCATCATTTAATACTCGAAGAACCCCGAAATGCATACGTTCGGGATTTCGATAGTTGGCAAAGCTGAATGTGTGATTGGCTTTTAACCATCCGTGATCAGCAAAACCTCTTGTATTAGCTCTGTGTATTACCGTTTTCATTTTTCTCTCCTCTCTGTTTGGTAGGTGATTGAATCCAACATTTTCCTGAACATCAGTTTGTATTGAACTTTCTGAGGAAGATCGGATGATATTCGGGAGAGCTAAACCCGCTCCGACTAATAATGCTCCTCGCTTTAAAAAGCTCTTTCGATTCATCACCAATTGTTTGTACGATACAAATATACCAAGAAAATAAATACCATGGTAGATATTTATGCAAAAAAATGTTAATACTTGATTCCCAATATGGGAAAAGCAGAATGAGTGAATTCCTTGATTTATAAGGTTTGCATGGCTATGGCATGGTTTTCGTGAAATGAAAAGTAACAAAAAATATAGAGAGATGGCTGTGAAAAATGTGGTGGAATTTGAAAAATGTCCTGTAGTTTCAGAAGCAGGGAAATTAGGTTTACTTGAAATTTTGTATAGTCAAAATAGTATTTGTCAAGGGCAATTATCTGTTCATTCCTGCAGAGAACTGATTGATGTGGAAGAGACCGGACTAAAAGATTTTTTCAATGTATGCCGGGCGAGAGTGAGTATTGATTGGTTTCCGTTGTCAGAGATGATCCCTCCTGAGGAGGTAGTAGAGTTTGTTCAAAAATCAAAGGAGGCTTTTGAGGAAACCGGGAAATTCAGAATATGTTTTTCTTTCAGGGGAAAAAACAAGAAGAATGTCTATCTGGAATTAACGGCTTCTGTATTGAGCAGAGGAGGTCATAGCATTGAATGGATTGGATACGTAAGGGAAGTCGATGATCGACAAATGAAAATTCAACTGGCAGCGCAGGTAACGAAAAACGAAAGAGGAAAAGTTGTAGGTAGATTGCAGGATGAGGTAGCACAGAACCTTGTACTGCTAAATTTTTATCTGAACCAGTTGACAGCTGTAGAAGGAGGTAATCTGGAAGGGTTGAGCCAGATTCGTCATTTTTTAGACGAGAGTTTAAAGAAAACAAGATCGCTCTGTTATTATCTGGAGCCTCCCGGACTGGAAGTTGGATTTCTCGAAGGAATAACTTCTCTGTCTGAACGAATGGAGTTACCCGGGGTGTCAGTTGCCAATGTAAACTATTCAGATATAAGAGAAGACTATTTTGAGGAAGAACATAAGTATTATCTGCTGGCAATTCTTCGCGAATTTATTGAAAATTCGGTGGAACATTCAGGATGTACTTCAGTAACGATAGAAATCTACCGGATTGAAGATGTCATTATTCTTAGTGTTTCAGATAACGGTAAATATATTAACCTGAAGGAAGATGAATACGAAAGTGTAAAAATACGTATGGAGAAAATGTCAGAATTTGTTTCAGCAGAGATTGAACTGTCCGGTCAGTCGGAAAAAGGAAATTTTCTTGAAATAAAACTACCTGTTAGTACGAAATAATTTATTCGTTGAGTAGTTTCCTGAATTCGGATAAGACCTGTAATGTAGTTGTTTCGATCTTTTCAAATCGATCTTCTATTTCCTGCCAGTCCAGTTTCTTTTGGGAGTGGATCTGATTAAGAAACAGGATGTCTTCCCGGATAGAGTGGATTCCGAAATTATTCAGATTGGGTTTTATTTTGTGAGCAACCTTCTCTATGGTATCCATATTTTTGCCGGCGATTGCGTTTTTGATAAGTGTAAGTTCCTCAGGTAGGGTTTTACAGAATAAGGCAAGAACTTCGTTTCTGAAAGAGACATTTCCATGGCTTAACTGATTAATATATTCCAGATTAAATAACTGCTCAGGAACTTCTTGTTCCGGACTATTTTCAGGTTTTTGTTCCTGGTATGGCGGAGACGAATACAGAAATTTGTTAATGGAACTGATTAGTTTTTTTTCATCAAAAGGTTTTACAATGTAGTCATTCATGCCTACCTCAATACATTTGTTGATCTCCGTGTTAATTGCATTGGCACTCAACCCGATGATGGGGGTACTTAATTTAAGTTCTTCACGAATCGCAATCGTACATTCATAACCATTCATTTTAGGCATCTGTACATCCATAAGAATACAGTCTACCGACTCTGTTTTTAGTAGCTCCAGAGCCTCTAATCCATTGACTGCTTCCCGCAAAAGTGCTCCTTTTTTATTGAGAATGGACGAAACAACCAGGCGGTTGATATCATTATCTTCAACAATCAGAATGGTTTTATTTTTGAGTTCTTCCTCACGATTTTCAGTGTTGTGAGACTCATTGGTTGTGAGGCTACCCGGTTCAAGAGGTATTTTAAGCGTAAACACTGTTCCTTTGTCTTTTTCCGATTGAACCAGAATTTCTCCCCCCATCAGGGAGATGAATTCCTTTGATATAGCCATTCCAAGTCCGGTCCCACTGGTTTTTTCTGTTGGAGAACTAATTTCCTGGGTGAATTTGTCGAATACTTTCTTCTGAAAATCAGGACTCATACCTATTCCCGTATCTTCAATGATAAAATGAATCATATTCGTAGCCTGTTCTTTTTTTTCCTGAGAAACAGATAGACGGACATAACCATTGTCGGTGAACTTAACCGCATTGGAAAGAAAATTAACCAGAATTTGTCGTAATCGAATCTCATCGCCAACCAAGACCGGAGATAGACTAGTGTCTGTATAGATGTTAAAATCAAGTTTCTTTTCTTCTGATAAAGGCTCAATAATTTTTTTTACGTTTTCAAGGAGATGATAAATGTCAAAAGGTGTTGGATGAATAGATAAGTGCCCGGAGGATATTTTTGAGAAATCAAGGATGTTGTCAATCAATGCTTGCAGGTGTTTCCCCGAAACGGCAATTTTTTCAATCATGTTTATTTTTTCACGGGGCAGGTCTTCATTTTTCAGAAAGTTGGAAAGCCCAACAATGGCATTCAGAGGAGTTCGTATTTCATGACTCATATTCATGATAAACTCTTCTTTTGCCTTATCGGATAATTCGGCCCGTATAATAGCCTTTTCAAGTTCATCCTGAATTTTTTTCTGGCCGGTAATATCCAGGTGAATTCCGATCGTACCGATGAGTTTGCCATCCTTATCATAGTTGGGAGCACCACTGATTAACCACCATTTCTTTTCTCCTTTGTTGACCACTTCTATTTCATAACTGTCGGACTTTCCCTGAATTCGTTCATTCTTTTTTTTTCTGATCACTTCAAGTTCTTTCTTTCCGAGAAACAGGTTCGCTGCATTTTGTCCGATTAATTGTTCAACTCTGTAACCCGACATTTCACAAAAACTATCGTTGGCAAATAATATGATATCATTCAGGTTAACTTCCAGAAGCCCGAGGTTCATATTAGCGATGATACGGCGGTATTTTTCTTCCTGAAACCGGAGAGATTCATCAAATTGTTTACGTTGGGTAATGTCTCGTATGTATCCGTCTATACGTACGGGGTTGTTTTCCGAATTGTAAATAACTCTTGCACGATTATTCACCCACTTGATACCGGAATCTGTCTGAACACGGTATTCCTCTTCAGATTCTCCGTTTTTTGTAAGCTCCTCGTTTATTTTTGTAATAACGTATTTGTCTTCAGGAACGATGATACTTTCCCACACCTTATAATCTTTCATAAATTCACTGATCGGGATGCCACTCAGCTTTTCGATAGAAGGAGAAATAAAGAGTGATGTATAATCCGGAAAATTAATTGACCAGATCACATCTTCCATTTGTTGAATAATCTCTTCCGTCGTCTTTCGAGTGTTTTTGAGTGTTTCCTGAGTTTCTTTCAGAAGGGTAATATCGGTAAAATAAAGATTGATATACGATTTTTCACAAATGAGTTTAAGTGTCACAGAGAAGTGAGTATCTGTTGACGTTTTTATAGAAATTGATTGCGTTGTTTCAGCAGGGGAAACAGCTTTGAGAGTATATTCCTTGAAATCAGCAAATGTAAATTCCTTTCCTTCAATCCAGACGGGGGCATGAAATAACTCTCTGGCTGCAGCATTTTTTAGAAGTATGTCTCCGTTTGTGGACAAACGCAGAATAGGAGCCGGGTTTTGTAAGGGAAACAAAGCAAGGTTTTCAATTTCCTGTTGTTGTTTTTCTCTTTCCAGTGCAATAGAGATATTATTTGCGAGTGTTTGTAGAATGGATAGCTCAGATTCGCTCCAGACCCGTTTCTGCTGACAGTCATCATATCCGACAAATCCATAAAAATGTCCTCCTAGAAAAATAGGAATAACCAAAAAAGAGATGATTCCCTGAGGCTCCAGAATAGCTTTCAACTGCATGTTGTCAGGGAGTTCACTTACGATGGCCTGATAGGATTTATTTTGTTTGAGTGTACTCATAAAGTCTTCAAAAAGCTCGACAGGCACATTTTGAAGTTCAGGATTATCAATTTGAGGTTCAGCTTCCCCTGAATTCCATTCGTATCTCTGTGAAATCACCTCTCCCGTTTCTGGAGTGTTATAATAATCAAACAGATAGGTGCGGTCAACATCTACGGATTCGCCTATAATACGGAGTACCTTGGCAATAGCTTCCTGTGTATTGGGGTTGAAAAGAAGCTCTGTCGTTGAATCAGAAATGGCGACAAGTAGCCGCTCTCTGAGATGGAGTCTTTTTTGAATTTCCTCCCGATCCCGTATATCTCTGGATAGCGAAAAAATATGCTTTTCTCCGTTAATCTGCACGATGCTTTCCGTTACTTCTACAGGAATGGTTTCTCCGGTAGTTCTATTGGTGCAATTTCGAATAATAACCCGCTTTTCTGCTTTAAGTATTTCGGCAACATGTTCTTTCCAGATTTGTTCGCTGGTAAACAAAGGTTCAAACTCAGAAATATTTAGCAATTGATCTTTTTTCATTTGAACTCCCATTCGCTCCTGGGCAGCATGATTCAAAAAGACAAGGTTGCCATTCAGATCCATCACCTGAATAGCATCCGAATGGTTATTGACAAGTGCTTCGAAGAATACTTCTTTTTTCATAGCGGGTCGGATTAATTAGATAGTTTACCTTCCTGGATCAACCTGTAAATAGTTGATTTTCCTATTCCCAGTTTAGAGGCTGTGCGGACAACGTTATTTTCATTTTTATTCAATGAAAGCTGAATGATTTTTGTGGTATACTCTTCCAGTGTAAATTCATCATTGAACAGAACATCCGGAGAACTGTCACTGGTAAATGCGAAATCATATGCTTCGATTACATCTGAATCACTAAGCACAATAGCCGATTCAATGATTGCTTTTAATTCCCGTACATTACCAGGGAAGTTATATTTTAGCAGAGCTTTCATTGCCGAATTGGCCAGCATTTTTTCAGGGAGTTTATTCTTCTTACAGAATTGTTTGAGGAAATAATTAGCCAGAATAATAATGTCTTTTCCTCTTTCCCGTAGAGGTGGTAACTCGATAGTGATTCCCATAAGACGGTAATACAAATCTTCTCTGAAATTTCCTTCCCGGACTTCGTTCAGTAGGTTTTTGTGTGTGGCTGTAATGAGTCGGAAATCTAGTTTTATCTTTTGATTTCCCCCGACACGGGTCATCTCCATTTCCTGTAAAACCCGGAGCAGTTTTACCTGCATCGAAAGTTCCATTTCTCCGATTTCATCAAGAAAAACAGTACCGCCCTTAGCGGACTCCAGTAATCCGATTCTTGCAGCATGAGCCCCTGTGAATGCTCCCTTCTCGTGTCCGAATAATTCGCTTTCAATCAATTCTTTCGGAATAGCTGTAACATTGATCGGGACAAAAGGTTTGTTCTTCCGGTTGGAATTAAAATGTACAGAACGTGCTACCAGCTCTTTTCCCGTTCCTGTCTCGCCGTACAACATGACATTGATATCCGATTTCACTGTTTTTTCTATCAGGCTGAATATTTTTTCCATTTCCGGACTGGCTCCCCGGATTTCAGATGAAATATTGTATTTATCATGAATCTCACTTCGCAGCACATTCAGCTCCCTTTTCATTTCACTTTGTTTAGTGGCGTTATGCGCAACATGCCACAGACGGTCAAGAGCATTATCATCCTTAATAATGTAATCGAATACACCCATCCGGAAGAGTTGGACAGCAGTTGAAATATCCTCCTGCCCGGAGAGAACGATGATGACGGAATCGGGACTTTTCTTTTTAATTTCTAAAAGAAGTTGATTTCCGGAGAAATCGGGAAGATTGATGTCCAGTGTTATGACATCAGGATGTTGGTGTAATTGCCTGAGCAATTCATGTCCTGACTTGAATAACTGTACTGTATATTCCGGATCCATGGACAGGGAATGTTGCACCAGTTTTCCGTATATGGGGTCGTCTTCTACGCAGAATAAGGTATAATTCATCGGTCGGCTTTTTCCCAATTTAGGAAAAATAGCGCAAACCTGCTAATAAAA
>NZ_CFIGVI010000073.1:0-9660 GCF_984588085.1 Wandonia sp. | reverse complement strand
AAAGAATTCTACCGAAGAATAAAGTGGAAGGAAGCAAGATTCTTATTTTGAGTGGTGTACATGGTTCTGAAACAGCAAGTGTATATGCGATTCCCGAAATTATGAAAAAGATCCGGTCGGAGAACTGGCAAAAAGAGTTTCATTTTGAAATCATTTATGCACTAAACCCTGTGGGGTTGATGCGATTTAACCGTTTTAACGAGTGTAACTGTGATATTAACAGAGATTTTATTCTTTTTAAGACCACCCAATCCAAATTGCTCCGGGATTTGGTCCAAAAAGAGCAGTATGATTATGCTCTGGATTTGCATGAAGGGCCGTACGGCGGACATTATTTCATTAATAAAACAACTATTTCCGGTTTTGATGAAGAGGTGGTACAGGCTCTGAAAAAAGAAAATATTCCGATCTCACCCATGCTTACCAACAGATTGAAGGATTTTTTGTTTCAATATGAGTTGGATAACTCCTGGACAAAAATTAATCAGATTATGCCGTTTGATAATTACCTGAAATCGCAGGGAGTTGAAAATATTTTATCAGAGAGTAATGGTCTGTCAGATAATTTTGACAGACGAATAAGAGGACACGTAATCGTGTTTGAAAAATTGATGGAAGGCTTGAAAAATAACAGTTTTACAACTGGACGAATACTGAAACCGTAGGATATGCCAATTCACAAGTTCCTATGTTTTTATCGCAAAACGGGATGGAAAATCGACTCTATTGTGTATGAAATAAGGTAGCCTAATTCCCTCTCAGGATTTTTGTAATGTTGTATATTTAGCTGATTGTTTTTGTAGGTTGTAACATGACGGATCAAGAGAAATTAGAAAAAATCAGGAGGAAAAGTATATTCATTTCATATCTGGTAGGTGTCTCATCCGGACTGGTTGTGGTAGTGACAATATTAGGACTTTCGACTATTGTCCCAACCGAATTACTTGTCCTGACAGGTGGAATGTTCATTTTGTTTGGAAAAGCGACAGCAGGCCTCCTTATTTCATTTTTAATTGCACTTTGGTATGCAGGGAAAAAGATCCCGGAAGATCTACTAAACAGAGGGAGTGTTACTGATGCGTCATTTAGGTATTCTTTACGGGTTAATGTGATTATATGGACCGTTTTTACGGTTGTTATCGGCTTATTCTACATACCAATAGTCAAATGGAGCTTTCTTATTCTTTTAGTCTTTCCTTTCGTTGTAGGAGTGCTCATCACAACTTTTTCTATAGGATTACTAATTTGTTATTGGGTACAACAAACAACTAATCGTTTACTAAGAGAGGAATTGGAGTAAATAGGTTAAATTCTGGTTATTAATAATTTAAAACGGGTAATAAAATGAAAAGAGTAACAGGTTTGGGAGGTATCTTTTTCAAATGCAAAGATCCTCAGAAAATGACAGAATGGTATCAAAAACACCTTGGTTTGAATACGAATCCCTACGGGGCTGTTTTTGAGTGGTACGAAAATTCTGATTCGACAGAAAAGAGCGAAACGCAGTGGACACCCTTTCCGGAAACAACTGACTATTTTGCTCCTTCATCAAAAGATTTTATGATGAACTACCGGGTTGAAAATCTGGAAATGCTGGTAGAAGAGTTGAAAAAAGAGGGGGTAGCTATAGTGGATGAGATCGAAACTTATGATTATGGAAAGTTTGTGCACATTCTGGATGCCGAAGGGAATAAAGTTGAGCTGTGGGAACCACCTGCCTGAATCGGGGAATAACTTGTAATTGACTTTTTGTACTACATTTGTGAAGCGTTAAAAACCTGATTCAACTATGAAAAGACAAGTTATATTTCTTTCGAGTATTATAACTTTTTGCATATCCTGTTCAAAACAAACCGATATCAGAGGAGTATTTGTGAATGATAATTCCGAAGAACTGGTAATTGATTGTGATTACAAGATTTCTTCAACCGTTTTAGGGACTCAACCTATGATGCCGGAAAACGGAGATAAAATCGAGCTCAATACACAGAATCTTGGTCAGGAGAAAATAACCTTATCTTTTCAGTGGAATGATATCTTATTTCCTTTTGCTGAGTGGAATTCATCCGATGATGAAATTCGGGTAGGAGAAGCCATTTATAAGCGAAAAGATTTTAAAACGTGTGAATAATAGAGCAATGAACTACCTGTATGGTTTCCTGATCTTTTTTTTACTTCCTCTGTTGGGGAGTGGACAATTGCAGCTTGTCACCCCGCTTCAGGGGGTTATTTTTGAGTCTTCGGGATTGATTACTTTACAAGGAAAGTTAATCACCCATAATGATTCAGGAGGGTATCCGGCCTTATATGAGCTGGATAGTATTACAGGAGCAGTTACCCGTTCTGTGTTTATCATAAATGCAACGAACAGAGATTGGGAAGATATTTGCCACGATGGCACGTATATTTACATTGCTGACTTCGGAAATAATGCAGGGTCAAGAACGGATTTGAGAATTTACAGGATAGCTGTTGCCGATTACTTTTCAACCCCGGATAATACGGTGAGTGCCGATACTATCAATTTTTCTTATGCAGACCAAACGGATTTTACCCCCGGTTCTTTTTCAACGAATTTTGACGCAGAGGCACTCATTACTGGGAATGACAGTCTTTATATTTTTACGAAAAACTGGGGAAACGGATGGACAAATATATACGCATTACCCAAACTTCCGGGAACTTATCAAACAACACGAATAGACAGTATAAATACACAGGGACTGGTGACCGGAGCCGTATATGATTCCACAAATAATCGTATTACCCTTTCGGGGTATACGTACACGGATCCTTTTCTGGTAGAAATAAGTGATTTTTCCTTCAGCGAATTTTCCAGTGGTACGATAGACCGGTTGGTTATACCTCCTCCGGAAGGTTTTTCGATTCAGGTAGAAGGGATAACCACATTTCAATCGGGTTATTATTTGACGGCAGAGGTCAATACTACAGGAGAGGCAGCATTATATCGATTAGACCGATCACTGCTTTCATCGGATGATAATACATTGAGCCATTGCAGTGTCTACCCGAACCCGGCAACTTCTTTTATCCGTGTACATTGCGCTAATTTTTCAACAGCAGAACTATATGATATACAAGGAGTTTTACAGAAAACATCCGATCAGAAACAGATTGATATTTCCGGCTTCAGAAAAGGAATCTACCTGCTGATCGTTAAGAATAAAGCAGGAAAAGAAATTTTGTCTGAGAAAGTAATTATTGATTACTAAGTTCTGTCTTTTCAATATCCAACTTATCAAAAATAAATTGTAGAATAGAAATAAGTATCTATTAGTCTGTGTGTTAGTGGTGTTTTTTGGTTTTATGACTGAAAAATGAAGTCATAAGAAAAATATAGTTTTGATATACTTCGTATCTTTATCATTCATCATAAAAACTAAGAATAATTGTATGCGAGGTGTAGTAGTTCTCTCTTTTTTGTTTCTTTTTTTTACTGGTTATACACAGGAAATTACTGTAAAGGATAGCTTACTGGTTATACAGAAGAATCCTGAGAAGGGATTTCAGCACGATTATATTTTGTTTATCCCCGAGGGAACACCTGTGAATAAATTGACTTGTTTACTGGTGGAACCTAATAACACCGGCAGACCCTCTGATAGTATTGAAGTACATAAACGGGCAGCAATAGATTTGGCAGCAGTCAGTTCAGTAGGAAATAATATTTCCACGATGCTAAAAATCCCTCTGTTGGTTCCCATTTTTCCACGACCGGCCTCTCAAGTTCTTGTATACACACATGCATTGGACAGAGATGTGATGGTAAGAGCAACCGGAGAGCTGGAACGATTGGATTTACAACTGATAGGAATGATTGAGGATGCTCGTAATCGTTTAGCAACAATGCAAATTGAAACCGAAGAAAAAGTGCTTATGAACGGCTTCTCGGCATCCGCTACATTTACCAATCGCTTTTCATACATTCACCCGGAGCGGGTTAAAGCACTGGCTATGGGTGGTTTTAATGGAGAACTAATGCTTCCGCAGGAAACAATAAATGGTGTTAAACTAAATTATCCTTTGGGGATCAATGATTTTTATAAATTGTTCGGAAAAAAGTTTGACAGAAAAGCTTATGCAACTATTCCACAGTTTATATATATGGGAAAACTGGATGAAAATGATGCCGTTCAGTTTGATGATGCCTACAGCAATAAAGAACGGAAAATTATCAATACTAATCTGGGTAGAGAGGTACAGGAACGGTATGTAAAATGCCAGTCCATCTATCGAGAAAATGAGGTACAGGTGATTTTTTCTACTTATGAAGAAGTGGGACATTGGACAACATCAGAAGTCAATTTTGAAGTAATCAAATTCTTTTTTAATCAGATACAGCCCAAATCAAGTGGTGAAAATCAATAAACTTATTTGCATTTTACTGGTCATTATACACGTTTCCTGCCTGGCACAAGATCAGGAGAACGAGAAGGTTTATATGTCTGTCTCCCCGGCTGTCGATACCTCGGATAAGGGAATTACAGAGCTAATTCACGTGGTTTCTGAATTCCTTCGTACTAAAAATGAGAGTTTAACTTCTCATCCTTCCTGGTTGCAAGCTGATTTTGAGAGATATGTTGTTCCTTACAAAGATATTTTTAAGATCGAGCAGAGCAGGTGGGGAAACAATCATTTTCGCCCGACGTTGATGGAGGTTATTACACTCTCTTCAAACGAAAAAATAGCTAAAATAGGCTTTGTGGGATACAATAGTGAAAGCAGAGAGAATGTCATTCGGGCCATTTATAACATGCTTGCTATTCGGATGAATGGAGTCTGGAAATTAAAAAGACTGACTGATTATTGTACAAAAGACTGGTCTGTTTTTACAGAAGGGAGCATTACGTATCATATCCCGAAGGGAAAAACGCCGGATCATCAGGAAATAGCCCGGCAAAAAGAGGTCATTCGTGAGATATGTTTATTTTTTGAGACGCCTGAAATTCCAATCACCTATTATTCTTGTAAATCCCTGAAACAAATTTTTGAAATCAAAGGCTTCGATTACCTGCCCAATATGTATTTTGACACGATAGGAGGGATGGTAGATCCGGGTAACATTGTGTATTCGGGGAATGATTCCGAATACTATATACACGAGATTATGCATGTATATAGTACTACATTATTTCCTTCTTTATCACCTTTTTTAAATGAAGGGCTGGCGACCTATG
The DNA here is from genome assembly GCF_984588085.1 of Wandonia sp. Classification (NCBI taxonomy): domain Bacteria; kingdom Pseudomonadati; phylum Bacteroidota; class Flavobacteriia; order Flavobacteriales; family Crocinitomicaceae; genus Wandonia; species Wandonia sp. The sequence continues at coordinate 4,462 of NZ_CFIGVI010000073.1, read as the reverse complement.
CAGGAGGAAGCGGACTGGACAATTACGCAAAGAACAGGGAATATTTCAAACTATATATACAGGAAAATAGTATACAACTTGCTGAACACCTGGAACCCTATGAAAAACTCTTTATGAGAAACGGGACTCCTGTACCCTATATGATAGGGGCAGTAATATGCGAAAGAGTGTTTCGGATAGGTGGAAAGGAGGGGTTGATTGGTTTATTGCGTTCAGAGAAAAAGTTGTGGGAGACTCTGAATACGTATGGTTTTACCCGAGAGAATCTGTCCGCCGAAATCAAGAAAGAGATGGAACTCCCCGGTACATGGCTATTAGAAAAAAACATCGCTGACTGACGGAAATAGTATATTAAAAAAGAAGATAGAATTTCCAGGCTTATATGTAAAACATCAATTTTCCTGATTGAACAAGATAGGTATATAAGAATATGCTGTAAATCAGGTTTTTGTTTCCAACCTTCCTTTGCATCTTTCCGTTTATCGGCATAAAAGCCCGTAAAATGAGAATAATCCAAACCGCTGAGAGAGTGTCGAATGAAGATATGTCAGATAACTATGTCTATCAAAGGTCATTGCTAGCCTATGTCGAGGTTGCAGGAATCGTTTCGGGGAACGTACTGGAAATTGGGACGGGTAGTGGATATGGAGTTGAAATGATTGCAAAACTGACGGAAAAATTTGTTACAATAGACAAAACAAAAGTCACAAGGGATTATCCTGAGCGCGATGGTGTCAATTATCTGAGGATGAAAGTTCCGCCTTTGACAAATATTCCAGATAACAGTTTTGATTTTGTGATTTCATTTCAGGTCATTGAACACATAAAGAAAGATGCAGGCTTTATTGCCGAAGTCCACAGAGTATTGAAGGACGGCGGAAAGCTGATCATCAGCACACCTAATAAGATCATGTCATTGACCAGAAATCCCTGGCATGTCAGAGAATATACGAAGGAAGAGTTTACAGTCCTGCTTCAGTCACATTTTGATCCGATCAGGGAATTAGGCGTATATGGAAATGAGAGGGCGATGACCTATTACAATATGAATAAGCGAGCTGTCCGGAGAATTACCCGGTATGATATATTCCGGCTTCAATATCGCTGTCCGGCAGCACTACTTCGCGTTCCATACGATATAATGAACAGAGTCAACCGGAGAAAATTGCTAAAATCGTGTAATTCATCAGGAATGTTAGATCTTTCACTGACCGATTTTTACCTTGATACTGCTACCGATAGGTGTCTTGACTTGTTTTATATCGCTGAAAAAACGGTTGGAAATTAATCTCAGAGGTTATCTCCATTTATTAACATGTTCAGTTTGATCATCCAGTTGTGTCGCAAGAGATTTCATCCGGGATTTTAAAAGTAGTTTCCTTCCTTCAATTGTTCGGGTAAAAATAAGCTCACAACTACCTACCATTTTGTCCCATTGTAGCTTGAAATATTCTGCCAGTGATTTATTTCTTCCCAGGATTTCAGGTACAGAATGGTAGTCTGTTTGTTGTATCAGAAGCATAAATTTACTTTTTCTGAGTAATACATACCGGGGATTATTTACAGGTTTCACAATTTCATGCAGCGCATTGATAAAAGCTGATTTTTCAAATGTTGTTCCTCCCTCCAGGTGACAATATACTGCACCGTATTCGTCAAAAGAAGTTACAACTTCTAACAGGGAATGTTCAGTGTGGATGACTTTTGTTTTTAGTAGTGAGTTTAATAAGGCTTTACCTATATTATCAATGTCTTTTGAAATATCACGGTACTTGATGTACAGCTTCAATGCTTTAAGAGTGTTTTTACCAAAGAGAATAATCCCGATTACTCCTACCGCGATTAATATGTTATAAAGATCCTGAAGAGTCCTTATTTTGCCAGAGTTTTTACCTACAGCATGAATAATCACTTCAAGAAAAGTCAAAACTCCGGAAGATAGTGTGGCAACAAAATTAGCAAGGGTTTTATTGAGGTACATGGATTTTGTTCGTTGGTAACTCCTTTCTTCTGAGAAAGGAATCTTTATCTCTTCAATTAGTGTGGTTCCTCCTTCTAAGGCTTTTTGCCAATTAGACTTTAGGTTTTCCCGTTTTGAAGCAAATTCGAACATCTTTGCATTAGCAGTTTCAATTCCTTCTTTTGAGGAAATATTGTTTGACAGACGTAAACGGTTAATACCATTTTCTATTGAAGGAGGAGAATCAAAGGAGATTCCCACAAAACTTCTGAATCGTCTTTTTAATAATTCATAATCATCTCCTCCGGAAGGAGTTGTAGAATCAATACAGGCAATATGCCAGATATTTCCTGTTTTTTCAGAGTTATTCTTTTGCGTTCTTATAGCTCTCCCTCGCATTTGATTAGAAAGGACAAAAGATCCGACAAAGCTGGCTAGAATAAGAGAATTGATTGCGGGAGCATCCCATCCTTCACCAAGTAATGCTTTTGTTCCGATAAGGATTTGAATTTCACCTGATTGAAAAACCTCTGTTACAATATGAACGATCGCATGTTTAAGATCTTCAGTCGGATGAATCAAAAGGTAATTGTCGTCAAAGGGAACTGCTGAAAAAGAAATATCTTTCGGCGCAGCTTTTTCTTTGAATATAGGTAGTGCCGTTTTAGGAATAATAACAAGAGAACCGGTTAATACTCCTATTTTTTTGTTTTTGATATTCTGACGCCGGAGTTTTTCGAAAATTGGCATAACACCAATTTTATTTAGTTCTAGGTTGTTTTCAGGGGTATTTACGAAGAACTCTTTACGTATGTAATCCGTAAGTATGACTAGACGCAAATCACTTCCTAATTGATTATACTCAAAGTCAGCGATCTCTTTGATACCATTTAGTTTACTAATACTTGTTGTAAGAGATTCAGTTACTTTTCTGTTGTGTGAAAAGTTAATCTGACGTCTTTCTATAGCTCCGTGTCTCTTTAGTTTGTTTTCTATAGTGTCTTTATGGACAGTATAATCATTAAAATACTCTTTATCTTTATACAGGTAAAATTCAAGTAAGGTAGTTAACCAGTTATAATCAAGTGGGGGTAAGGAGAGCTTTTTGTCACCGATTACTTCCAGATGTTCTTTAGAAACCTCAATAGAATTGGAATGAAGGAATATGAGACAGGAAGAGTAGTAAGATAAGTTGTTGTAAATCCAGTCCAGATTCTTGAGAGGAGTTCGCCAAATAGGATGATTGGTAATGGCTTCTACAAGTGTTGTATCTGTACTGATTTCCAGGTATAACTTATTTATGGTTTGCCTGAATTGCGTTATTTTCTCATTTTCTTTTTCTGTTGGAAGTGTTAAGTATACATAATCCTGATGCGGACATAAATCATTTTCAAGGATCAGTTCAGGAACTGATATTTCAGTATCGACAGGACCGTTCATATCCATATATCGTTGCCATTCTGCTCCTGTAACATCATAAGGAGGAGTGGCTGTCAGACCTACGATAACTGAATCAAGACTATTTTTTATTTTCGTTAGGGATTGCCACCATTCATTTTTTAGATGATGTGCTTCATCTACTACAATCGTTTGCGTATTTTGAGCTTTTAACCCGTCGATAATTTTTTCTACATCCTTTTTACAGGCAGCATGAAGTGCCTGATAAGTTATAACCGTCATAAATTTCGGATTCCTGATATCTCTTGAAATCCAGTCCGGGGTAGTTGATGACTGGAGAAATAATTCACAGAATCGTTGAATCCACTGGTTTCGAATAGATATAGTAGGTGCTAAAATAAGAGTAGGTTTATTTAATTGTAACGCGACTTGTAACCCCAAAACAGTTTTTCCTGAACCCGGAGGCGCTATAACGTGAAGGTGTTTGTCTGTCAAATGATGTTGTAATTCATCCAATACACGCTGTTGGTAGCTTCTCCATTTATATTTAAATTTTATGTTTTCAGGGTATACTGTTATCATGCTTTCGGGAAGTTATTTAGCGTAAACAAGACTGAAATATCTGATTACATACGGTGCAAATAATTGTTATTTTTGTAGTTTCAGCCCAAATATAGAACTTGTATCAGTATTTTCATACCAAAGAGAAAGACCATAAACATGAAAGTTTGATTGTAAAACTTCTTCTGTTTGTTTTTATTCCTGTTATGGTAATCCCCACTATTATTGTAAGTCTACAGCGTAAATCTGTTTACTTTCTTGAAAAAGAGTATTTTGAAATTCATACCCTGTCTTATTCGGGCATAATCACGAAAAAACTGGAGGAGAAGAGTACCGGTAGAACAGGGTATATTGTATTGAATACGGAATGGTTTGAGAGAAAGGTGCCGTTCTATATCTATCGTGAAATCGAAGAAGGAGACTCCCTTGTTAAATTACCCTATTGCGATTCTGAGTGGTATATAAAACAAAACGGAGAAAGAATAGAACGCGATTTGAATTCCTTCTCCAGAGAAAAGTATTTTAGTAAGTTATGTGAGGAAT
>NZ_CFIGVI010000072.1:0-10039 GCF_984588085.1 Wandonia sp. | reverse complement strand
TTTTTTGAATAATTGTACCTAACAATATCCTTAAATAATAAAGATAATATCGATAAGATGAAGCTAATGTTAGTAATACAAGGACTAATAAACCTATTGGTAAAGCAATTTTGGAAGTAAAGAGGAATAATACTAATGAGGAAATCAAAAGACTTAATGATATATTTCTATTAAAAATATATAAGATAAAAAATGAGTCAATTTGTTCTTTCTGATAATCTTTACAAACTCGAAAAGCTTTGTTTTTCGCGACTTGTAAAATGTAATTTGCAATATTTTTTTCTGATTTTATAAATCGATTTTTATAGGATTCCTCCTCAGCCTTTTTGTCTTCATTTATCTCATTATATTCAACGGCAATTCTGCATAATTCATTTAATATAAAATCTTTATGTGCTAGAGCAATTCCACACCATATTTCCTTAGTTAATAAATAGAATATAGGAGGTTTTATTAATGCTTTGATTAATAATGATTCTAAAATATCAGCAATGAAGTCAACAATAACACCAATCAAAAATGCCAAAAAAAGAAATAAAAGTACTTCTATAGAAAAGTAAGATTTTAAAAAGTCGTCCAGTTTTAAGTTGTCTAGCACTAAAAATAAAAAAGTTAAGATAATCACACTACCATGTATTATTTGTAAGATCAAATTTTTGTAGCTAAATCCTTTCATAGTTTATTGTATTTATGAATCATAAATTGTCTTTTAGTAGTATTTGCTATATACCGTGTTGTGTTTTCGTTTTTCAATCCCAAATTAGAAGGTAGGCTAATACAATTAGAGATAATATTAATCCAACTGCTAAAACTCGAGGAATCCATTTTGTTCTTTTCCTATTCTCTTTTTTTATAGACAACCAAATTAGTAGACTGATTATTCCAAACGGGTATGCGATAACCAATGCAGCCAAATATGTCCAAACCATTCCAGTCCAAGCAAACCAAATGGCAAATAACATTGCTAAATAGAATAATAGGTCATTTTTGTTAATTTTCATTATTTCTGAATATTTGGGTATTCAGAGAAGTAAACATCCATTCCTATTGTACCCATAATTTTCATTGATTTTGAACTTAGAACTCCACCACCTCCAGTTGCATCTTTTCTTATGTCAAATCCAATGTCAGCAACATACTTGTTTGGATTTAAACTTTTCTCTTTGTTTTCAAGCCAAGTTTCAAGAGCAGCAATCTGGTCTGGTAAATCCCAAATATCATCACATAGTCTATCCAAATTTTCACGAGTTTCTTCTATGTAAATATTAATTGGCATTTTCATTTCTTTAATGAAACAAAAAGTCTGAATATCAAACGTTTGTGTGATATTCCTTTTGTAGGTTATTCAAACACTAAATTAATGAATAAAATGGACTTTGAATATTTTGAATACTTGAAAATGTGATTGTTGTGTATAAAAGTTAATTGGATTATGGTCTTTAATGTATCTTTTCCCTTCAAAAAATGAGAGCCGTTAATCCATACGATGACCATAAAGACATTGAAAATTAAGGAAAAATTTTGCGGAGTATTGGGGGTGCAATACCTATTGTAGGTATCCATATACGGATTCTCATGGGATTTTTTTATGACAAACAGTTTAAATAAAATTGACTTCGACTTGGATTATCCGCATAATGAAGCGTAAAAACAGAACCTATAAAGGTAGAAGTATTCCTGACTTTCGTAGTTTTGTCGACGTGGCAGCAAGAAAACATATCATTGTATCTGTAACAAACGATCTGGTAACGGACAATCGGGTTGATAAAGTCTGTTCTTTTCTTACGGAGCAGGGTTTTATAGTTACGCTTGTCGGCAGAAAAAGAAAAAACAGTCTTCCTATGCCGGACAGAAAGTACAAATGTGTGCGCATGAAATTACTTTTTGACAAAGGCGCATTGTTTTATGCGGAATATAATATTCGCCTGTTTCTGTTTCAGTTGTTTCACAAAAGTTCACACCTTTTAGCCAATGATCTGGACACCCTGTTGTCCGGATACCTGGCAGCAAAGATCAAAGGAAACCGGTTGATTTACGACACGCATGAGTATTTCACAGAAGTTCCCGAGTTGGTGAGCCGACCCCGCATTAAAAGAATCTGGGAGCGTATAGAAGAGTGGATTTTCCCGAAGTTAGAGGCGGTTTACACAGTGAATGACTCGATCGCTTTGCGTTACAGTGAAAAATACCGGAAGAACGTTCGTGTTGTGCGGAATGTTTCACGTAAATGGACGCCCAAAGACATTGTGCCAAAAAGCGAACTGGGAATTCCGGAAGACAGGAAACTGTTTATTGTTCAGGGAGCCGGCATCAACATCGACCGGGGAGTTGAGGAGGCTGTGGAAGCCATGAAATATACAGAAGGTCTGTTTCTTATGATTGTTGGAGACGGAGATGTCGTTCCGCAACTAAAAGAACAGGTAGCGCGAGAGCAGTTGGGAGACAAGGTGCGGTTTTATGGAAAACGACCGTTTAATGAATTGATGTACTACACATTTCATGCAGATTTCGGGTTAACACTCGACAAAGACACCAACCTGAACTATCGGTTTTCATTACCCAATAAAGTATTTGACTATATTCACGCAACCACACCCGTACTGGCATCGGATTTGCCGGAAATTCGCAAAGTGGTGGAAGGATATCAGGTGGGTACATTTATTCCGTCGCATAATCCGAAAGAATTAGCAGCGTTCTTTATGGAGACCGCCCGAAATGAGGAACAGTTGACCTACTGGAAGCAGAACTGCCAGCGAGCGGCAAAAGAGTTGTGCTGGGAACACGAAGAAGAGGTTTTAAAAGAGATTTATGAAGTCAGCTGATACGTCCGGAATACATATTGTTTCATTCGATGTCCCTTATCCCTATAATTACGGAGGAGTAATTGATGTATATCACCGTTGTAAAGCATTGCGGGAAATCGGTATGCGTGTTATCCTGCATTGTTATGAATATGGAAGAGGAGAACAGGATGCGTTGTTAGAGGTAGCTGACGAGGTGTTTTATTACCAACGGGATACAAACCCTTTTTTACTACTTTCGGCAGTTCCGTTTATTGTGAGAAGCAGGGCCGATCAAGCGTTATTGAAAAACCTGAAAAAAGATACCTTTCCAATCCTCTTTGAAGGAATTCATACGTGCTATTTTATTAGCCATAAGTCATTGCAAAACCGGTGGCTGGGAGTTCGGGCACATAATGTGGAACACCATTATTATGAAGAATTGGCGAAGATTGAACCGAAATTAAAAAAGCGGTTGTTTTTCCGTTCGGAGGCAATCAAACTAAAGCAGTTTGAGCGTATTTTTTCCTTTGCGGATGAAATTCTGACCGTAACCCCCAAAGACAATGCCTATTTTCAGGAACACTATGGTAAAGGGGTATACGTTCCTGTTTTTAACCCGTTGCATTGGGGAGCGGGAGAAAGAGGGACAAAATCCTACGCACTTTTTCACGGAAACTTATCGGTCATGGAAAACGAGAATGCGGTTCGTTATATCGTAAGTGATCTTTGGCAACCGGACAATGGACTGGAACTGGTTATTGCCGGAAAAGACCCTTCAGAAAGCTTTACAAAGTGGCTGACTTCCCGAAATTTTAAGATTAAAGTACTTCCCAATCCGGACAACGAAGCACTAAACCGACTGATCCGTGAAGCAAAAATCAACCTGTTACCCACGTTTCAAAATACCGGAATTAAGCATAAATTATTGAATGCTCTGGCAAACGGAGGATATTGTTTGGCAAATACAACCATGGTTGAAGGAACAGGGCTGGAAGAGCTGTGTCAGATCGCCAATACTCCTTCTGAATGGAAAGAAAAGATACGTGAATTAGCGACCCGGCCTAATGATCCGGCGGCCTTTGAAGAAAGAACAAATAAGCTGAAAGCAATTTTTGATCTGGAACGCAATGCGAGATTGATACGCAGTTTGACAGAAGCAAAGTAAATCAGCTTTTTACCTTTTCTTATTCCTCCCGTTTACTGTCTCCGGAAGAGAACGGGTCGAAATCCTTCATGGTAGTAAGTGTCTTAATCTTCCCTTCTTCGACACGGATTACGCGCCCCCCGAATTGTTCCATAAGCGAAAGATCATGCGTAGCCATCAGCACAGCGGTTCCTTCTCCGGCTATGGCAACGAGTAATTGCATAATCTCTTTCGATGTATCGGGATCCAGATTTCCGGTTGGCTCATCCGCCAGAATGATTTCCGGTTTATTGATAAGCGCACGGGCAATAGAGATACGTTGTTGCTCTCCTCCTGAAAGTTCATGTGGCATACGGTATGCTTTTTCTCCCAATCCAATCAGGTTGAGCACTTCCATACCGCGTTGCTCCATGGCCTTTTTGCCTTTCCATCCGGTGGCTCGCATAACAAAAACAAGATTTTCCATCACAGTTCTGTCCATGAGCAGTTGGAAGTCCTGGAAGACAATTCCTATCTTCCTGCGAAGAAAAGGCACGTGTTTACGTTTGAGCTTGCGCAGGTCAAATCCTGCAACAGAACCGGTTCCGTCAGCCAGCGTTGCTTCTCCGTAAAGGGTTTTCAACAGACTACTTTTCCCGCTTCCTGTTTTACCGATCAGGAAAACAAACTCACCCTTTTTCAGTTCAAGATCCACATCAAACAGCACCAGATGATCCTGCTGATAGATCTTCCCATTATGAATATCAATTACCTTTTCCACCACTACGAAAATAGTACAGATAAAAGAGGTTACCGAACGACAACCGGAAATTATCTTAACATGATAGGGTGTAAAACTTTTGAAATGCCCGCCTGAACAGCTCTAAACTAGGTGTAACTTTATAGTTTAGAAAAGTTATTTGGACATGGTACGTATTTTGCTTGTGGCTTGTTTAGTGATTCCTATGCTACTAAATGCGCAGGAGACAGAGAGATACAACTCTGACGATGCGCTATTCTACCGGGCTGAAGAATTGTTCCAGAAAGAACAATACAGCGCGGCTCGTGAGGAGTTTGCCCGCTACATCGCAACCTGTAAACCCTCCAATGCCCCTTTTTATGTAAAAGCGAGGTATTACGAAGGTATGTCCGCTCTGGAGTTATACAATGATGATGGAGTAAAGCTGCTGGAGCAGTTTCTCACAGATTTTCCGGAGACCATATACCGCCACCAGATCTATCTTAGGCTTGGAAGGTATTATTACCAAAAGAAAAAATACAAGGAAGCAATTCTTTGGTATGAAAAACTGGATAAACAGGATGTTCCCGAAGCGGATCGAAATGAGTATTTTTTTAAGTTAGGATATGCGCATTTTCAGGAAGGGAACTTTTCGCCGGCACGGGATGCTTTTTTCGAAGTAAAAGATTCGCAAAGCCAGTATGCGGCTCCGGCAACTTATTATTACGCGCATATTCATTATCAGGACAAATCCTACCAGACTGCGTTGGAACATTTTGAACGCTTGTTGGAGGATGCGCGATTCAGAGAGGTAGTTCCGTATTATATCACACAGATCTACTATTTACAGGGAAATTATGAAAAGGTAGTTGAGTTTGCTCCGGCAATTATGGACTCAATGGTTACGGCAAATTCTACGGAAATCAATCACCTGATCGGGGATGCGTATTACAAAATCGGGAAGTACGATGAGGCTGTTCCTTTTCTGCGGGAGTACAATAAGACGGCAAAAACGACACGAGAAGACGATTACCAGTTTGCTTTTGCTTTGTACAAGTCAGCAGCGTATGAAGAAGCAGTAACGTATTTTGATAAAGTTGCCCGAAAGAAGGACGAACTTGGGCAGGTTGCTTTTTACCACATCGGAGAGTGTTATTTGAAGTTGGAGAACTATGCCTATGCACGAACCGCTTTTGAGCAGGCTTCTTTTCTTGATTTTGATGAAAAAATTCAGGAAGACGCGCTGTACAATGCCGCGATTTTATCCTACAAGTTAGATATTAACCCGTACGATGAGGCGATTGAGGCGTTTGAGTTGTATCTGGAACGTTATCCGAACTCTAACAAACGGAAAGACGTGTACCAGTATCTGGTAAATGTGTACATGACCACAAAAAACTATGAAAAAGCACTTCATTCTATTGATGAAATCGGAACTCCCGATATCCGGATGAAGAGCGCCTATCAAATGATTGCTTTTAACAAAGGGGTAGAAGAATTTACAAAATCTGATTATGAAAGGTCGATCGCCTCTTTCAAGTTGGTGTCACGCTACCCTGTGGAAATAGAATTAATCGGGAGAGCCAATTACTGGATCGCAGATGCCTATTACCAGATGAAAAATTATGAGCAGGCTATCCAGGCTTATCGTTATTTCCTTGCAAACGGGGGAAGCTTGTTGGGGCAGTTGAGAGCCGAGGCGTATTACAATATTGGTTACTCGTACTTCAATCTGAACGATCGTATCCAGTCAGTAGAAGCTTTCAGAACGTACACACAACAAACGTTTGTTACGGATCAGAAAAAACTGGCGGATGCCAATATGCGGATCGCAGATGCTTTTTACCTGAGTTCTCACGAAGAGCCGATAAAGAACGATGCGGCAATAGAGTATTACGAAAAAGTGGTGCAGGCCAATCAGGGCTTCAGTGACCGCGCCCGTTTCTATCAGGCAAAATGTTATGGATTCAAAGACCAACGGAATAAGCAATTGCAATCTTTACTGGACATTATCAACAATTATCCGGGATCGCCTTATCTGGTCAAATCCATATTTGAAGCGGGAATTGTAACGCGGAACCAAAACAAGGACAATGAGTCCATCCGTTATTTTGAGCAGATTTTAAATGACCACCCCAATAATATTCTGGCAAAGGATGCTTTGTATGAATTGGGGGTAACTTATCTGAGAAAAGCAGATTATGAAAAAGCGGAAAGCTATCTGAATCGTGTTTTACTGGAATACGGAGGAGATGAGCAGATTTGTAAATATGCTTCGCAAAAGATGATTGAGGTTTACCAGAAGTCGGGAGAGCCGTTTAAGATTACACAACTTGCTCACAAATATCCTTGTGCGGGAATTACAGGCGATCTTCAGGATTCTATTTATTTCAATACAGCGTATGACTTGTTCCTGGATAGTAATTACCGGGAGGCAATACCTAAATTTATTGAATACCTGGATGCTTATCCGGAAGGATTGCAGAAAAACCGGGCGGTGTATTTTATTGCACAATCGCATTATATCCTGGGAGAAGAAGAACAGGCATACACGTATTATCTCCGGGTTTTGGAGGGAGATCAGCGGGCTTATCATGAAACGGCTCTTGCACGGGCGGCGGTTTATGAATACAACACCGGAAATTATGCAGATGCGATACTGCATTACAGCCGATTGAAAGAGGAAGCATCCACACCGCAAAGGATTTATGCAGCTCACCTCGGTTTGATGCGTTGTCATTTCTACCTCGAAAACTGGGCAAATTCATACGAAGCAGCTAAAGTTGTATTCGAAAACGGATTGGCAGAACAATCAGAAAAGCTGGAGGCACAATTCAGTAAAGGTGTTTCACTGGCCCGACTGGAACGATACGATGAAGCACTGGAACCGTTGAACTATGTCATTTCAAAGACATCTACTGTTTTGGCAGCGCAGTCAAAATATACACTGGCTGAAATCTATTACCATAAGGGGGAATATAAAACATCAGAAAATCACATTCGTGAACTGCTGAAAATGAAACCTGCTTATGATTACTGGATTGCCAAAGCATTAATCCTGCAAACCCGAAACCTGATTCAGGTGGAAGATTTGTTCCAGGCTGAACATACATTAAACTCGGTAATTAATAATTATACCAACCAGACCGATGGTATTCTGGATGAAGCCAATGAATTAATGCAGGAGTTGATGCAGCTCAAAGACAAACCGAAGGACTTGGAGGAGAAAGGAGATTACATCATTGAAATGGAAGAAAATACGCAGGAAGGAGGTCAGAATGAATAAGGCAAAAGCACTTTTAGCGGTTATAGTATTGACGTTCTCTGCCGTGGCACAAAACGAAGGTGGTTATACGTTCGTGTATGAGGCTGAACGGGAAATAGAACCTGTTTTTCGTATTGCTGAAAAACCTTCCGTATTGGATACCGTAATGCCTGTTCCGCAGGTAAGTTATCCGCTATTGTCCTTGAAAAAGGAGCATAGTTTTGAACTGGAGAAAATAGATCCTGCGCGAATTAAGTTGGTTGATAAATTGCCACAACTCTACCACAGCTATGTAAAGTTAGGTTTTGGTAATTATACAATGCCACTGGGTGAGGTGTTTATTAACTCAACGCGTTCCCGGAAATTTCATTGGGGGATTAGCGCAAAACACCATAGTTCATGGGGAAAAATAAAAGGATATGCCCCGTCTCAGTTTGACCGTACCCGGTTGGACGCTTACGGTAAAATGATCGAGAAGGAGTACACCATTACAGCAAAAGTGAACTATTTTAACCAGGGGCATCATTTTTATGGCATTCGTAATGAAGATGTTCCCGGAGACAGTATTCGCCAGCGGTTTAATAATACAGGTGTGTTTGGAGAATACCACTCGCATAAGAAAGACAGTGCGAACCTGAATTACAAGATTGGCGTTGAATACAATAATTATTTTGACAGAAAACGTGCGGATACATTAGAAAAATGGAAGGCCCGTGAAAACTATCTCGGAATCTATTCTTCGTTTGATTACAAGTTGAAAACAGAAGTGTATGCTGCTGATTTTAATGTCCGGTACAACAACTATAAATACGGAATTGAAGATTCGACATTGATCGGATTGGATTCGGGGTTCGTAGACAACAACGTACTGGTAAATATTAAGCCGAATATTACCACCATCGGTAAGAATGGAAAATGGTCGGTGAACGTTGGGGTGGACCTTGTACTGGACGCGAGGGAAAAAACGAAATTTATAGCTGTTCCGCTGGCAAAATTCCAGTATTCCTTCTTCAATGACATTCTTATTCCGTATGTAGGACTAAACGGAGGCGTTCGTCAGAACACGTTCAAACGTGTGAGTCAGGAGAATCCATTCGTTTCATCTAATCTTGAATTGAGAAATGAATACAACGCCCTGAACCTGAACGGAGGGATCAAAGGAGTGTTGTCAAAGAAGATTTCTTTTGATGTTAATCTTTCTTTCGGGAAATTCACCAATAAATTACTGTATGTGGTGGATACAGTTTATTCCGGAGGCAATCGTTTTACGGCGGTTTATGACACTATGAACATAACCCGGATAGAGGGAAGTATCTCCTATCAGGCAAATGAAAAACTGAAAATTGATCTGATCGGGCAGTATTACAGTTACATGACACGGTTCTATCCGTATGCATGGAACCTGCCGGAACTGGTTATAGGGCTTCGTGGTCATTACAACTTGTTTGATAAGTTTTATGTGAATCTTGATCTGACGATGCAGGGAGGAAGAAAAGCGATGGAGTATGCTCCGGGAGAGGATATCCAGGAGGAAGAGTTATTCTATTACAGGAAACTGGGCTTCCTTGCAGATGCAAATCTGGGGATTGAATACCGTTATAATAAACGGATATCGGCTTTTTTACAGTTCAATAATTTTGCAGCGCAACAATACCAACGCTGGCAAAATTATCCTGTTCAGAAATTCCAGGTTCTGGGAGGGGTAACATTCCGATTCTAATACAAGAACAAAATAAGAAAAGCACGACATTTTGGGTCGTGCTTTTTTCTTAGACAATATTGTACGCAGCTATTTCTGTTTTTATATTTTGTTAGATTATTTGCAGGTACTGAGAACTAATCTTTTTACCATTTTTTTGATAAAATGCCGAAGAAGTTAGATTTTCTGTGAATGGTATTTTAAGCGTTTTTCGATGTCAATACAGTAAATAATCAAATGGTCAGAATTGTAGTTTTCCGTGTCAATGCAAATAAGTTGGTCAAACTCTTTAACTTTATGCCCTGAGTTTCTGTCAATAAGTGTAAAAACACAAGGTCCAGTCGCAGTACAATTACTTCTAAACAAAATTGTCTTGTCAAATTCTTTGATTAAATGAAAACCAATTCTATAAGTGATTGCATATAAACCA
>NZ_CFIGVI010000071.1:0-10118 GCF_984588085.1 Wandonia sp. | reverse complement strand
TCAATCGCATGGTTTCATTGTCGCTCAGTTCTTTCAGGCTATACTTTTTAATAAGAGCTATTTTACCTTGTCGTTCAAGCCTTTCTATTTCATAAAGAAAGATCCTGTGATCCTCAAGACGAAACTTATTTTCATCAATACATAAAAACACTGAGTCCGTTGTTCCATCCAGAGAAATGTCAAATTGAGACGATCTGTTTTTTAAACAAAGATCCGTTATCTGAACCACTATTTCTTCTTCTCTTGATTTCACTATCGAAATAAAAAACTTATCAGGAAAAATTGCTTTGATTATCCGTATGGTTATTTTATTTTTTGGCGATATATGTTCATTCTGCCAGATTCCTTTTTTTCATTGTATAAATAATACGCAAATCCGTCACGTACTTTTATTTTGTCCGGGAAAACATGCCCCTTTAATTTGAATTCATTCACAACTTGTCCGCTATCAGGATCAATTTGCAACAAATAAGCCAATCCACCTCTTACGCATTTCACGTATATTTCTGCTCCTGAATAGTCTATTATTATTTCATTCTTCCACCCGTTTTTATACTGGTAATCGATCGGAAAAGTCCTTTGTAACTCACCTTGTTCATTAAGAACAAATGCTGAATCCACTATGTGGTTAAAAATGAATATTGAGTCTCTCACTTTACATAAGGGATTATAAATTGGCCTACTCAAAGTAAGTTGATAAAACCATACCTTTTTTTCTACTTTTCGGGCAAAATCCTGCTGAGCGATACTGTTATCTCCTACTGTACTCGGAGCTATTCCTGCTTCTGCCATTGTTTCCCTGTAATAGTCGTCAATAGCAGTAAGACTTTCTTTGTCAACAATTTCCTGTACAAGTTTCCTTTTCTTACTATTCTTTTCAATCAGGTAGTAAATGATCGATTGATTATGTAAACCATAGTCCTCAAAGAACAGAACATCGTCATAGGCTGCCACACAGGGCAAAAGATATTCCTCAAATTTCCTAATTGAAAACCCATTCATTAAACTCAAATCAGATTGATCTCCGTAGATTTGATAGACAGTGTCTGCATACAGAATGTGTAAATTACCAAAACAGTCTCTGAATAATTTCTCCGGATTATTTCGAATAGCAATATCTTTCAACGTGTTACTATTACCATCTATCAATCTAAGCTTATATTGGTTGCCTGCTGAAAGTAGCAGAAATAATCCTTCAGGATGAAAATCGTAGTCAAGAATTAACGTATTGGGTTTATCATAAGTCCGTGCAATATTAGCTGCTCGTATCTCGACCTCTGTCAATTCTTCTGTCTTTGGTTTTAACGAAATAGCGAGTAAAATCGTATCCTTTTTTGATTGATCAATTTCTGTTCTCGTTATTTTCTTTTCCAATGTATAATACCCTAGATATGAAATATAAATCGTTGTAGCTTGTTTGGGGAGTGTCAGATAAAAAATTCCCTGTTTATTGGTCGTTGTTCCTTTCTTTGTAATTGTGTCAAGAATGGTCGCACCTATCAGAGGAATATTATCTGTATCGACAACTCGCCCTACAATTGTTATCTGTCCCTTATCCTGAACAAAACCCCAAAAGGAAGTCAACACAAAAAATAGAGTTATTAGTAATCTCATTCTATTCAGTTGTAGTACTAGCAGGTCATTACTCCTTCTGGTAGCAGTAATAAACAATCTACATTTATCTTATCCTGGTTATCTATTAACCTCCTTTCGACCACATAAGTCAAAAGCTCATTAAATATAGTCAGAAAATTATTGAATCTAATTCGTTTTTGTATACCTGTACTAAAATCACACATATACTCCGATTACTTGTAGCCATTGCTGTGTTCATTTATTTAATGCATTATGTGCACTGAAAAAATATTCTTACCAGTCTGGTTTTTGGTGAAAAAAATACAGAATAATCTCCAAAAATATCAAATCCACACATGTCAGAAGCCCTAAAAACAAATTCTAAAGTATCTCCATTTTCATCTTTGAATACCTCCAACTCATAATTTGTCACATCATAATCATCTTCTACTTCGACAAGTATTTCGGACAAGTCATCTTCATCCGGATCATAGTTAGGGTCATTGTCTATGATATGGTTTTCCAGTTCTTCCTCATAGTAAGTATAAGTAGCCTGGCACCAACTTGCACCATTTACTTCTAATTCAATAAATTCTGTATGGTCCACGAACCTTTCGTGCTCTTCTGTTGATACAGATAAATTTTCAGGTGTTTTTCCCCAATCAAAATGTTCATTATCTTGATATCCGTCAAGAAGTTTTTCCAAAACCAATGAAAAATCTTGATAATCAGAAACTTTTAATTTGTTTGTACCTAAAAACTGATACAAATTGTCTTCTGTAAGTCTATAGTCAACATAATCTAAAAAAACAGGACATGAAATCGCATGGAATTTTAACCCCTTGTATTTCTCTTTGATTACCTCACCGTCTACGGAAAAAAAAGGATATAAGTACTCGTTATCATAAAGTTCACTTTCTTTCAAGCAATCTTTCGGTTCAGGATTGATTTTTGCAACAATTTCTTTATCAGATCTAGAAAATATACGTCTCTCCCGTTTTTTAAAATCTGATAGCTTTTTCATTATACGATCTTTTTTTCAAACACAACGGTTAATATACTAAGTCGTTTTATATTTTTTATGTGTTGTAGAAGTTTTTTTAGGTTTCTCATATTTTATGTGACGTACATTTTAGACGCATAAATAATAATGATTACAGCCCTTTCTTTCCCTCTGGCCAACGCCCTAAAAAAATGTTTCCTGTTATTCTGCGTTTTAAAACCTTCCTGAAAATTTAGGAACATTTTTACTCTCTTCGTCCAGTTCTAAAAGAAGTCTATAAAAGAGATATCCAATCCTTTTAAACTTATCTGAACTGTTTAGGTTTTTGTCCCTGACTTGCAAATTTTGAAATTTCTTCAATTCGTTTTTGTCTTGTTTCTGTCCGTTTGGCAGAGACTACCCAGTACAAAAGCATTTTTTTATTTGACTTACTTAAACTATCAAAGTATTCAAAAGCATTTTTATAATTGGTCAGTACTTCTTTTAAATCATTTGGAATTTTCAGTGCTTCTACTTCATCTAAAATTGTCCAGGAATCATTTTGTTTTGCTCTTTCGACTACGTGAAAACCTGCTTCGGTCATTAGGTTATCTGAAGTCAACTTTTCAATTTTCTCTTTATTGATTTTACTCCAGGTGCTATTCGGCTTTCGCTTGCAGAAATATTGCCTATAGCTTTCGGTGTCCATTGTTTCTGCTTTGCTGTCAATCCAACCAAAACATAATGCTTCGTCCACAGCATCACTCCATGAAATGGTTGCCTTGCCTGATTGTTTCTTATAAAAAACCAACCAAACAGCATCTTTAACAAGATGATTCTCAGAAAGCCATTTTCTCCAATGCTGTCTGGTCTTTGGATAAAATAATTCAATTTCTTTTTTGTTCATTTGCAAGTAAGTTAAAGACAGCATAATCTGAGATTAATTCTTTTACACTCATCTTTTTGGGTTTTAAATGATTACCACCACAAAGAAAACACGAGTGTATGACAACCTTATGTCAGGGGTAATCAATGGATGGGAAAGGACGAGAGATAAACAACGTAATCATCGAACGGTTATGGGAGTCACTCAAAATGCGAATATGCTTATCTAAACCCAGCTAATGATGGCGTAGAACTCTATAAAGAGATGTCCAGAAATACTTTAAGTTTTACAACAATGAACGAATCCATCAAAACCTCTGTTACAAAAAACCAAAAGATGTTTTCTTCGACAAAAGCAACCCAGCATGAAAAATCTAACTTAACTTTATACAGAAAGCTGTCGTATCAATAGGAGAACCTCAATAGTAAGGGCTTGTTCTTAGATGAACAAATAAATAAGAGTTCACCAAATACATTATTAATCTGAGTTCGATTTATCTCTTGACTATTTTTTTGATTAGAACCCTTCCATTATTTTGATTTATTTTCAAAAGATACATACCATTTGGTACATTCATTTTAATAGCTACTTTTAACGTATTTTCAATCTCCAACTTTTGAAGTTCATTACCAGTAAGATCAACCAATGTAACACTTCCTTTTCCAACTGCTTTATCAAACTCAATATACACAGTTTCTTCTGTTGGGTTTGGATAAATTGCTATTTGATTTTCTAAAGTATGTGATGATATACCGCTCGTATTCATTTCAAAATATTGGCATTCTGACGTGTCAGAGCAAACACCATTATCAACAACAACAGCATAATTACCAGAGGTTGTTGGTACAAAAACTTTTGAGTTAGCTCCAGCAACCGGTAAAAAATTGCTATCACAATCTACCCATTGATAATCTACAAAATTTGCATCTGAAGAGAGTAATGTCGTTTGGTTATCAACAGTAGATACATTGTTACAATACTCACTAACACCTATATCAATAATATTCCCCATAATTCTAGGTTCATATTTTGCATCTAAAGAAGAATAAACAACATTATTTTTACCCGCATTAATTGCCGGTGAACCTAACGTTAGATTAAAATCTCCGACACCAGGATTTGCAAACAATGGGTTGCTAAATGTAATATTTCCGCCTTTATCAGTAACTGCCAATGGTAGCCCCCCATCAAATAAAGAATTATAAACTTTGACTGAATCTAGAGGATTATTACTGATATTAGACCCATTATTATTGAAAAATATTGAATTATTGACCGTTACTTCATTTGCCCAAACATGGAGAGCTCCATTTGGTGAAATATTATTAAAAAACACACAATTATTAACAATTCCAGGTGCTTGATCAAATGTAACCGCACCACCATTTCCTGTTGAAGTATTATTATAAAAAGTACAATTTATTACACGCATTGAGTCTGAAGTATAACTTGCATACAATGCAGCTCCAATTCCATACCCGTTTGATGATGTTGCATGATTATTACGAAATACGCAATTTTTTACCGTTAAATCATAAGATGTAAAAATTCCTGCTCCAGAAAAATCTTCAAGATCACAAATGCAATAATCTCCATTCGCAAATCCATTTTCAATAATAAACCCATCAATAATAGAATAACCCTCTTCGATTTTTAATATCGTTTTACTATTATTATTGATCTCATTATCTTGTTGTATATCGCCACTTAAAATTGTCGGGTATAACTTATAGTCTCTTTCGCCAGTTGAAGCATCAAATCCCCCAAGCATAACACATCGATGCTTCATTCTTATAGGAAGTGAATCATTTGAGGGGTCAGGTGGATAGTAGGTTCCTTTTGCAACTTTAACGGTATCAATTGATTGAAAACACCCATTTGTTGAATCCAATGCTTGCTGAATGGTTTTATATGCTGAAAACCAACTTGTTCCATCACCCGAAACTGCAACAGAGCTATCCACATAAATTACTTTAGCCGGCTCGTCCTCAAAAACACGTAAGTTAAAAATCATGATGCTATCACAACCCACGCTATTTGGAATCGTATCATAATAAGTTCCTGAACTTGTCCAAGTATAATTTAAGCTAGGTGAATTAAATGAGTAGCAGGCGTCTTTATCAAAAGTTGCTGTTGTACTGTTTAAATTAAGATTTATTGTTAAAATAGTATCACAACCAGATGGATTATAAAGCGTATCAGAATAAATACCATTGCTAGTCCATGTGTAATTTCCACTTGGAGCGGTATAATAGGAACATGCGTCAATATCTATTGTATCGCGTGGCGCTAAAATTGTTACGTTAAAATTTAAAACACTATCGCAACCATTGATATTTGTTACTGTATCATGGTAAAATCCAGAATTCGTCCAAGTATAGTTACCACTAGGTGAAGTCACTGCATAACAATCATTCACAATTGTTGTATCAGTTTGTGCATTTGCGTTAATTGTAAGATTAATTGTAATAATGCTATCACAACCAACATAATTAGGAATTGTATCCGTATAAGTTCCAGGTGTTGCCCAGACATATTTTTCACTTGGGGATTGATAAGTTAATGAATTACACAATGAGACATTAAGTGTATTTGTACTTGGTACACAATACTCAAATGCACCAATATCTACTGTTCCATTTAAAATTCTATTCACTTCTTTCAAATCTTTTTGAAAAAAGGAAACAACTGAGTTACTTCCAGCATCAATTGCAGGTGAAGATGATGATAAAGAAAAATCAAACCCTGCCGGATTAAGTAATAACGGATCTATGTTTAATTGATTCCCCCCATTATCTATACTTCCAGTAGGTAGGCTCACATCATTTTCTAAAATTGAATTTTTAATAGTAAGTATCTGAGGACCATCTTTATTAATATCCTTACCAGATAAATTACCGGCAAAAATACAGTTAGAAATTACTGGAATCCCTTGGTAATAACTATACGCTCCTTTCGGAGATATATTGTTATAAAATGTTGTGTTCATAAAATTAGCAGCTCCATGATCAGTTGATATTGCTGCTCCATTGCCAGTTGCCATATTTTCATAAAAAAGTGAGTTAACAACATTTATTGATTCTGATGTGTTACTAAAAATGGCACCGCCAACTCCTGAATCAAACAAAGGACCAGCTCCCGTTGCTTCATTTTTTCTGAAAATGCAATTTATCAGTGAACAATTGCCATAATTAATCAATGCAGCACCAGTTCTTTCAACAATTGAACTACCATCTGCATAACCTCCCTCAAAAACAACTCCGTCAATTAATGCGCTTGCGCTACTTGCAATCAACAAAATCGTTTTGGAATTATTCGTTTTTATACCATCAGATTGAAAGTCACCACTGAATATCGTTTTATTGTATGCGTAATGACGTATCCCTGTTGAAGCATCATAACCTCCAAGAATGACAATTTTCTTATTCACATAAAAGTATGTGGTTCGATCAAAAGTTGTCGGGTAATAGGTTCCTTGCGCTACTTTAATCGTATCATCATCATTATCGATTTGCAAGGCCTGATTTAGATCAATAAATGCATTTCCCCAAGAAGAGCCATCTCCTAAACCTGTTGCATTTACATCTACATAAATAACATTGCCATAAGTAGCATTGGAATGAAAAAAAAGTAAATTTCCTAAGAAGAGGATAAGTATGTATTTCATTGTTTTAAATTGTTAGTCTACAAAACTTACGTTCTGTACAAATGCTAGTTTTGTAACAAAAAAAACTATTACATATTATTAAACCAAAAATATTGTGTCAACGACAAAATAATGGTGGTCAACGACAGTTCTTAAGTGATTAATGAATAATTTTAGTGTAAGTCTCCCCCAAATTAGTTACAATATTTTGAGGAATAATTTTATTTAAAGAAGTATAAAAAAGAGTAAATTTTCGCCCCCCAAAATCATCAAGATTTTGACTATTCAGGAAAAAGGTAAGAAGATTAATGATTTCTGTTGATGTATAATAATGAACGCCCACACTCTGGACTTGACCACCCTATTCCACACGAATTCTTGTTCAAATATGGAAATCTATAATTTTGAATGTAACTAGTTCGGGAAGCTTACAATCAAACTCAACTGCTCCCTCCAAACGATAAAGGGCATCTCGATTCCCCATACCTTCAAGTATTTTATGCTTTAAACGCCCTACAGTATCATAAATTCAGAAAACCGATCACTTCGTGCGTTAGATTTTAACACGATATCACTGCTATCCTTTATAAGCTCAGTTTTTCATATCAATAATAAAACAGTTACTCAATCAGGTAAGTAACTCTTCATTTGATCTTTAAATTTGTGTTTATAACTACGACCAATTGGTAAATGATGTCTATGAATAATAACTTCAGTTGCTGTGTATTTTTCTACCTTTTGCATATTGATTACATACGATTTATGAATCTGTAGAAAATGAGGTGATAATCGTTCTATAAAATCTTTTAATGCTATGCGTTCCACAGCTTTTTTACCATTTTCTAGTATTATTTTGATGTGATTATTCTGCGACTCAACATAAAGGATTTCAGAAAAGTCAATGAGGGCTTTTTTACCGTGTAAGGTAATGGTAGTTTTTTGTTTACGCATTTTATGAACAGCGATAGAAATACATGCATTCACACCTTCTTTAGTAAATGGTTTTTCTAAAAATCCTTCTGGAGATGTTTCACTAGCAGCTTTTATGTTTTTTTCGTCTGCATTTGCTGTGATATAAATATGCGGAATAGGAGTAGTTTGTGTTAACTCCAACATTAAATCCGTTCCTGACTTCTTATTTTCACCAAGGTTTATATCGACAAGTATTAAATCTATAGTATCCTCATTAAAAATTCTTTCAGCTAACTCAGCACTAGTTGCAACCCTCACCTTTTTCACACCAAGGTTGATAAGTGTGCGTCTCAAGTTTTCAGCAACCAACTCCTGGTCTTCGAGAATAAGTGTTGTAATTTCAAAAAGTTGCATTACTCGCTATTTTTATTACCGTTTTCGCACCGTTTTCATTTGTTTGAATTACTTCAGCACCAATTTGACGAGATAGCATACCAATTATACTAAAACCTAAGCTAGATTTTGCATCAAGAGGAATACCTTCTCCATTATCCTGAAAAGTTAAGACACATTCTTTTTCTGTTAATTCATTGCTCAATATAAAGTTACTTTCTCCTTCTTTTGCAATTCCATATTTCAGTAAGTTTGTAACCAGCTCATTTATAATCAACCCAATAGGTATTGCTTTTTCAAGATTCATTTGAAAAGGAGTCATTGAAGTTGTAAAATGGATCTTCTGTTTAAAATCCGGATAAAGCTGAATAATGCCAGCTGCTAATTCTTCCAAATAGGCTTTCATCTCCAAACGATCAACTTGTTCTTCATTTTTATACAACATTTTATGAATAGTTGCCATTGAATTAATACGTGCCACACTTGTTTTCAACACTTCCGAATCAGAACTTTCTTTAACAACATCCATCTGCAACTCTAACAAGCTTATAATTAACTGTAAATTATTTTTAACACGATGATGCGTTTCTGCCAACAGCATTTCTTTTTGCTGAACATTTTGTTTTAATTTTTCTTTTTGTTCTGTAATTACATCCACCGCCTCTTCTAGCTGGTTCTTATATGATACGGCATACGATTTTAGATAAACAGTATAAAACAGCGTAAAAGCAATCACGATAATAGATGCAAACCGTATGGTACTAGTTCTTTCTTCTGGATAGATAACAGCATGAGATAAAAAATTGTAGTAGTTATTGAGTATACCAACCATGACAATAATCAATGCAAATCCTGTATAAATAAAAACATTACGTCTTGATTCAATAATTAATGTTAAAAAACTGAAAAGCGAAAGAAGAAATAAGGATAGCGAATATATATCTACTTTAAAGACAAAAACAATTGAAATTAATCCTAGGAAAACTAAAAACACCAATACCCCTATTGTTACATGGAATTTGCCCTTTGCATTGAAATACAACATTGCCAAATTCAATAGTACTGTAATAAATGTTTGTGCATATTGCTCTTGAGGAACAAACTTATAGCTGATCATATAAATTAATCCCAACAGTTTGATTAAAATCGAAAGGACAACAATTCCGTTTAGTAACCTCCTTTGATTTCTGTCATATTGAGAAAATTCATTTCCGACTCCTATATTCAGAATTTTATTAATCATATCTAACTTTACACATTCTTGCTGTATAGTCCCCCAATGCTATAGGACAAAGGTTATTCAAAGGTAATATAATAATCAAGCAGTAGTTTCTTACGGATTAACTGAATTTTCATAATCCATTGAAGCGCCCCTCATCAAAACGCCTACTAAAACACTAAAAAAAACAACTTACGTTACATTGAGCGAAATATAGGTTTACACAAATTAATCAAAATGATTTCCCAGTGATACTGAAGTATTTTGTATTTCTTCAACTGTTTCAAAATTTGATAAAGGCACACGTTCGGTTGGATAAAAAAACCTTTCCTGTCCCTTTTTTGTATGATCGATTTTCGGTGAAAATTTCATATATGAAAGCATTTTTGTTCCAAAACAAAAGTACCAATACTTACACGTCACTATTTTTTATACAAATTTCTCACCTGCGGTAGTAAGGCTATAAAAAGAAAGAGTTTTAATTTGTATTTGTCAACTTGTTCGG
>NZ_CFIGVI010000070.1:0-10873 GCF_984588085.1 Wandonia sp. | reverse complement strand
ACTTTGCCTATTACAACTCAAGGAACAACTGTCGTAACATGGACATACAACGACGGAAATGGGAATACATCTACACAAACGCAAAATATTATCATTTCAGGTCCGGATGTGAGTGTAACACAGGGCGATGATGTTACTTTGACTGCAGATTTAGCAGGTGTTGATTACCAATGGATTGATTGTGGTAATGACAACCATATTCTGAATGGAGAAACCAATCAAACTTTTGTTGCTACAACAAACGGTAGCTATGCAGTTATCATTGACAATGGAATTTGTTCAGACACTTCTGATTGTATTTCTATTACAACAGTTGGAATCGATGAAATAGCAGGCACGGAACTTATCAAAGTATACCCAAACCCATCAAACGGAGAATTTAGAATTGATCTTGGTATGCAATACAATCAAATTTCCATTCATCTGGTAAATTCATTAGGGCAGATCGTTCAAGTATATCAATTCGAATTAAAGGATAAAATAAAGCTAACTATTGATTCAGAACCAGGAGTTTACTTTATCGAAGGACTAATCGACCATGAACAGCCATTTAAAATAAAAATAATTAAACAGTAAGCAATGAAAAGAACATTACTAAGTACATTAACAATGTCGATTATGAGCGTAACAGTATTGGCTCAAAACGTCACTATTCCGGATGCAAATTTTAAAACCTATTTACTTGCCAACACGGCAATTAACACAAATAGTGATTCTGAAATTCAAATCAGTGAAGCTGCTGCATTTTCTGGTCAAATCGATTGCGGTTACCTCAATATTTCAGACTTAACAGGTCTCGAAGCATTTACGTCATTAACAGACTTGCGTTGCTACGGAAATAACATTACTTCATTAGATGTTAGTCAGAATTCGGCATTGGAATACTTAAATTGTGGATACAATGGAAATTTGGTTTCGTTAAATACGGGAGCATTGACTTCTTTACACACAGTAATAACAACTGACAATACTAGTTTGTTTTATGTCGATTTTAGTCAAAATACAGCGCTGGAGACCTTGGATTTAACGTCGAATGAGTTGTTTAATCTAGATGTAACTCAAAACACAGCTCTAAAAAATCTGAATATTAATTTTAACTACATCACCACTTTGGATTTGAGCAATAATCCAAACCTTCTCTCGCTAAGCTGTTTTAACAACACATTAACTTCCCTGGATTTAAGTAATTGTCCTCTATTAAGTGGTTTATCTTGTGGAGGTAATTCTATCTCCTCACTCGATATTAGTACATTACCTAGTTTGTTCAATTTTAGCTGTGATGGAAACAACCTAATTGCTTTAGATGTTTCCAATAACCCCATTTTGAGCATATTACGATGTGAAAACAATAATATTCAACAATTGGACGTAAGTCAAAATGTTGATTTGGTATACTTCACTTGTCAATCAAATGAGTTGACATCACTAAATATGAAAAACTTAAATTCAACAACGTTGGGGAATTTCGATGCTACTTCAAATCCAAATCTAACTTGCATTGAGGTTGATGATGTAACAGACGCAACAACGAACTGGACAGATATTGATGCGACAGCCAGCTTTAGTCTATCATGCAGTAGTTTAGGAATCCATGAAACGAATTTTGATGAAACTATTTCTGTTTTCCCCAATCCAACTTCAGGAACAATTAGAATTGACAAATTAACCGGGCAGGCAGATTTTCAGGTAGTGAGTTTATCAGGACAAGTTGTTAAAAAAGGAGTCCTTTTTCCTGAAAGCAAACTGAATGTTGAAGATATCACCTCCGGAGTTTACTTTATCCATGTTCAAACAGATAATAAACTGTTAACCTCAAAATTCATAAAAAAATAAACAATTATGAAAAATTTATTACGCATCTTATTTGTTTTCGGGTTTGCTTCTTTTCACTTGAAATCTGCTACAGCTCAGTGCATAACAGCTGTTGACCTTGATGGAACCAATCAGTTCTTATATGGCTCTAACCTTTTACAGTATGATTTTTCACGGTTCACAATTGAAATGTGGATCAACTCCGATGATTATACAGCAAATGATGTTTATGTAAATTGGAGGAACGGCTCTTATGTTTCTCTTGGGGGGTGGGCCGCAGACGGGAGTTTTAATACCTGGGCAGAAGGATTAAATCCAAATTCGATTAATTCTGGCCCAGGAACAGCTCCAACCCCGGGAGAATGGCATCATATTGCCTATGTTTTTGACGGATCGAATCAAATTATCTACATCGACGGCATAGCAGTTACAACAGTTCCTACAACCGGGAGTGTTAACTTAAATGCAACAACACAAATGATTGGTTTAGTCGTCGGTGCACGCTTCGATCAAGGTCAACAATTCACGAACACGAAGTTTGATGATGTAAGAATTTGGAATTATGCCAGAAGTAGTACCCAAATCAATGCAACAATGAACACCGATTTGAATGGAAATGAATCAGGGTTAGTGGCATACTACCGTTTTGAGGATGGTATTGGTAGCACCATTGCTACAGATCTGACCAGCGGAGCAAATCACCTTACACTCACGAATATGGATCCTGCGACTGATTGGGTAAGTGGTGCATTTTCTTCAGATATACATTCAACAGCAACTATTGAAAGTTGTGGACCTTTGACCTGGATAGATGGAAATACCTATACTACAGATAATAATACGGCAACCTATCTGTATTCCGGTGGTGCTGTCGGAGGTTGTGATAGTATTGTCCACTTGGACTTAACAGTACTGGATCCCGTTGATAATACAATTACAACAAGCGGTCCTTCATTTTCCGCAAACGAAGTATCAGCTGGTACACAGTATCAATGGATCGATTGTGATAACGGAAATACTCCAATTGCAGGAGAAACTGCCCAAACATTTACTGCAACTCAAACAGGTTCGTACGCTGTAGTTGTAACCGGACAAAATGGTTGTAGTGATACTTCTGCTTGCTCAAACATAACGATTGTTGGATTAGATGAAATTAACCCTGACCATCTAAAAGTGTCTATCTATCCTAACCCGGCAAGTTCTGTTCTTTCTGTAAAAGGTTTAACAAGTGATGAAAACTTCACTATTCTGAATTTACAAGGTGAGACCGTGCATAATGGCACTACAAACACTACCATTACAGTAGATTATTTGGCCAGCGGTACCTACTTTCTGAAATTTGAAAATAGACCGGTCGTATTATTTGTAAAAGAATAGTTATTCTTTTATTAATCAGCTTGCGCATAAGATTTCAACATTTCGGGACGAGGATTATTATATGGTTAAAAAAAACTAGACCATTCGTTGTATTCACTTGTTTAATCCGTGTTATACCATTTATGCGGTCTAATGAGATCAAAATTAACGGACAGGAAATCAACATGAAGTGTCGATTTCCTGTCTAAATCAGACTCCCATCATTACATGGAAGACAAAGATTCAAAAATTGATCATGTAAAACCGCTTAAAATATGTTTCGTATAAGAGAAAAAATTTTGATGTGAAAGACATGCAGACAGATACTATCAATTGCAGCTAATAAAAAATGAAAACACTAATCTGTATAGTAGGAATATTTTTGTGTATCGGACTATATGCGCAAAGCGACACAACAACACACACAAAAAGTAGAATTACAGAGGTCTATGATGTCGTTGCTGTTCATAAAGAAATACGAGACGGAAGAGGAGGAACAAGAAAATACACTTCAGAGCTAAAAGGAGAAATTCTGAATTACGATCAAAGTACCGGTGTACTTACATTTAAATCTACGGATGGTAAACTGTATTCTTTGAGTAGTGATGAATACAAATACTTTGAGTATAATAAAGAATTTACCACTAAAAATAAAGTGTTTACCTTAAAGCAACGTAAAGAGTCCGAATTTGAATTCTCGGCAGGGGTCAGAGTTTCCTTTCTCAATTTTAATGACCATTTTACTTCCGACAATTATTATCAGTACTCCGGAGGAGGCAATACAGATCTCCCTATTTCAATTTTTGCAGGAGTTGGAAAATATTTTAGCAGGAAACATTATGTTGGAATAAATGGAGAAATCGCTGTAATGTCCTACGGAAGTAATTATTTTGCAGGAGGATTCAACTATCGATTTCAATACGATGCCAATAAACGAAATGTTGCATTCTACATCCCGATAGGATTAAACTACCTCACCTCCAAATACAATCAATCCTTTCAATTAACTGATTCCGTCGTTGCACAATTACAAGCAAGCTCAGACTCCTATTCCAGTCATCAGACTGTGGATTATAAAATATCCGCTCTTTCATTGTCATTGGGACATGGTTTTTCCTTTATCTTAACTAATAAACACTCTATTTCTCTGGAATTAGCGTTCATCAAATTTTTTCCATTGAACACAACATTTACAGATTCTTTAGAACAAACACCCGATATTCGAATGACAGGGAGCGGAATACGTCTGGGCTTAGCCTATAATTTTTAATACTCCAACAGATAAATACAACAGAAGCTCGAGTAATTAGATGTCTAAAATTCTATTTCCCTGTAGACAACGAACAATCTAAAGTGATTTTACAATTCTTCACGTTCAAGCCACTCCAATTCCCCTGGTAGTTCCATAGAACAAAACTCCAGGTGAATCACACGTCTTCGTTTTTGATTTTGTGCTTTGGAAGAAGCGTGTAATAAAAGAGGTTTCATCAACTGAACACCTCCCTCCTGCACTTCTATAACAACAGGGTTAGCATTGGAAACAATGGCTTCTTTTTCTCCATCCGAATAACGTCGACTGTGCGAACCGGGTATAACCTTTACTGCACCATTTTTGACCGTAGCCTGATCCAGGTGCACACGAATACT
The DNA here is from genome assembly GCF_984588085.1 of Wandonia sp. Classification (NCBI taxonomy): domain Bacteria; kingdom Pseudomonadati; phylum Bacteroidota; class Flavobacteriia; order Flavobacteriales; family Crocinitomicaceae; genus Wandonia; species Wandonia sp. The sequence goes on along the minus strand of NZ_CFIGVI010000070.1, from coordinate 6,058 downwards.
AAACATACATTTCAGAATTTCCTCGGGCGGACACACGCTGGTAATTCCATTTCTATTGGTCCAGGAAGAAAACCCCTCCGTCTCTATCCGTTTGTTTACATTGACAGGAATATCCTGATGCCAGGTAACATACCAATTATCCGTATCGGGCTTATCAAAATAGATAGCTTTCGTCAGAAAAGCATTCTCATCCACAACCTGTACAATTTTTCTCAGGTTCCTATTCAATACAATTTTTTTCAGTTCGGGAATATCTTTCAATAAAGTCCGCTTTCCAAAAGTCGGCTCATCGTGTTTATCAAAGTAAACATGAAGCCTCTTCCCTATTTCCCGAACCTCCTTCCGCGTATATATATCGTTCAAAACAACATATCCACTCCGCTCCAGTTTCCTTGAAGCAGCTACCAAGTTCGGTTGGTGTAAATGTGTTCTGTATTGATCCAGCGCATTTTGTAGCTGATCCTGTATTCTCCTCCGGAGTGAACTGGGTTGTAGCACCTGAACCGCACCTCCAAATCCCAAAATCAACCGTTCCAATTCAAAGTTATGGTGTACAAAAAGTTCCAGAATGATTCCATCATCAGGCAACTGCTCCAGTAAGCGCTGCGTATGGTGCAACGGTTTGGTCACGATATATGGAGCATTTGAAGCATCTACTTTCAGAATCACCCGGTCAACATATTTCTCGTCCATTACTGTTACACCTATCGTATTTTTATAATACGCATCTCCATCAAAGGGCTCTTCTAAAGTCTCCTTTTTCAGATCATACTCAACAGACTCTATTCTATCCAGAGCAAGGGTCATAATACTTCCCTTTGGTTTGCTTTTCCCTACAAGAAACCATCTATTATTATATTCTTTCAGAATAAACGGATAGAAAGTCATTTCCGAACTCTCTTTAGCTGAAAAAGATTTGTAGCGAATCTTCAAAACCAACTTTTTCACAATAGCCTGATACAGCGCGTCCAAATGTTCCAATCCTTTCAATCGCTCATTTTTGTCTAAATGAATGACTGCCGGTTGATGTGTTTTCTCTGTATAAATACGGTCTTCCAGTTTTTGGATAATGTCCCCCAACTCCGAAAACAAAGAAAAATCTCTGAATTGCTTCAATATTTCCACTGATTCCGTAAGTACCTGCATATCTCCTTCATTCAAAGGAATATCTGTCATTCTGTAATCCGGATCATCGTATTTGTAATATTTCTTATCGTAAACCACAATAGGTGCATTGTACCCTAGCTTATCACTCCTCATCAATTGAATATCCAATTGAACCGTCCGTTTACTCACATTAACATCCCTTCCCTCGTATTCGTACAAAGCATCAGAACAAGCCTCAATAAGATCTTCTAATGTCCACCTGTGGTACTGATTTTGCAGACATTTATCGATTGTTTTGTAACGTATCAGTGCGTTTTTATTCTGAGCCATAATCTGTAGTATCGTTCTAAAATGACTATTCGACAGTCAAAGTTAACAGCTTATTTCATTAAAAATAATGTCTTTCCTTTGGTAAAAAACAAATTTCACTCTACATTTGCATCCGATTTAAGTTTGAAATTCATTATTAACGAATAAAAACCAAAGCAAAATGTTCAGTTTAATTAACATATTCTCCAGCGAGCCAGGTCAGGGACGTGTGCTTTGCGTGCTTTGGAATTCATAGATTAAAAATATTCTGTTATGAAAGTCCGAAGCAATAGTTTCGGACTTTTTTTATCTCCATTTTACTGGTTGTAAGTTCGAAACATTGAATCCATCAATTTGTGTTACGTATTTACTTTAAAAAAAATGTAAGTCAAAATTTTTGACAGTAGGTTAAGCCACTGTACTCTATTATTTTTTGAATATGAGATCTAACTCTGTTGTTCATTCAACAGAGAATTTTTCTCATCATTCACAGTATTTATTATTTCAGATAAAATGGGAAAGAAAATTAAAGGAAAAGACCTGGTTAATCTGGGTTTTCCACAAAACAATACAATCAATATCGCTTTGGGACAAATCAGCAGGTACCGCAAAAAGTGCGACAAACAAAAATTGCTGAATGAACTTAGTGATGTTATTGCCAATCAGGACTCTTATAAAAATGACCCTGTATGGGGAAAAATTATTGAAGCGATGACGGATCCGGTAGAACTCGAAATGCACACCTTACAATCACATCGTGCTCCTTTCGAAATATTCGGAGAAAATGAAATTGGCGATCTGGCAAAACATCAGTTTTATGGTTCGTTGAAACTTCCGATAGCGGTACGGGGTGCACTCATGCCTGATGCTCATGGTGGTTACGGACTACCAATAGGTGGAGTACTTGCAACAAAAAACGCAGTAATTCCTTATGGTGTAGGTGTTGACATCGGCTGTAGAATGGCGATGTCAGTGTTCCCCCTCCCTGCCAGTCATTTCAAAGGTCGAACGGATCAAATGAAAAAGATACTCTCCGAACATACTAAATTCGGTATGTACGAAACTCATCGGGTAAAACATGATCATCCTATATTTGAGAGAAGTGAGTTTCGTGAAATCCCTTTGTTGAAGCAGCTTTTCAAAAAAGCTTACCAACAGTTAGGAACATCAGGAGGAGGAAATCATTTCGTTGAATTCGGAGTAGTGACTATGCGGGAAGATCTCTACCTAGATGGTAAGCTTCAGCTTCCTCAGGGAGAATACCTGGCTTTGCTTTCGCATAGTGGTTCCAGAGGGTTGGGAGCCAATATCGCCCAGCATTATACGCATCTGGCAAAAAAGCAATGTCACTTACCTAAACAGGTACAACACCTTGCCTGGTTGGACATGGATAAACACGATGGAATGGAGTACTGGATTGCGATGAATCTGGCCGGTGAATATGCCCAGGCGTGCCATGATAATATCCACTCCAGAATAGCCAAAGAGCTCGGGACTCAAATCACTGTAACCATTGAAAACCATCACAATTTTGCATGGAAAGAAAAAGTTAACGGAGAAGAATGTATCGTTCACAGAAAAGGCGCTACACCTGCCGGAAAAGGTGTTCTCGGAATCATTCCCGGATCAATGACGGCTCCCGGATATATTGTAAGAGGTCTGGGGAATGAAAATAGTTTGAATTCCGCTTCTCACGGTGCCGGACGTATGTTCTCCAGAAGTCAGTGTAAATCCAGATTCACGAAGAGTGAGATCCAAAAACTACTCCAAACTAACGGAATAGAGTTAATCGGAGGGAATGTAGATGAAGCACCAATGGCGTATAAAGATATTCATACAGTCATGAACAACCAACTGGAACTGGTAGAAGTGATTGGTGAATTTCAACCAAAAATCGTTCGTATGGACAAATAACAAAAACAAAATGGACACACAAATTATAACCATATCATCAGGAAGAGGCCCGGCAGAATGCTGCTGGGTCGTTTCCCAGGTTCTGAAACAAATGCTGATCGAAATCAGGAATATGGGATATACCTATCACATTATTGACGAACAACAAGGAGATCTGCCGAGTACCTATCACTCAGTAAGTCTGTCTGTTTCCGGAAATGAATTGATTCATTTGCGGAAATCCTGGGAAGGAACAATCCAGTGGACCGGAACCTCTATGTACCGCAAACATCATAAACGAAAGAACTGGTTTGTAGCCGTACAATTCAGAAAAAATACTGATTTGTTAAGTATTGATTTGAATCAGTTAAAATTTCAAACCATGCGAAGCGGAGGAAAAGGCGGTCAACATGTTAATAAAGTCAGTACCGCCGTTCGTGTTACCCACACTCCTACCGGAATCAGTGTTACCAGTAGCACGCATCGTTCCCAGTTACAAAATAAAAAACTGGCATTGCAAAAGCTACAATTAAAATTGGAGGAACGGCAACTGGAAGAAGCGGGGAAACAGGCTAGTAGGAACTGGCAGGAAAAAATTGAAATTGAGAGAGGAAATCCCATCAGAGTGTTTAGTAGCCTACAATTCAAGGATTCGGCAAATAAAAACAATAAACAGTTTGGTTCCCGAAGACAGCTACTAAAACAGGATTTACGAACAAGATTAAACGAAACCAAAGATGAATAAATACCTTTTGGAAGCGCTGGATGCTTACCCTTTTGATCTGGCGCAAGCTTTTGAAGCGATGGAATACGCCTTGAGTAGTGATAATCAATGTCCTCATACGCTTTGTCTGTACGGCAGAATGTATGCAGAACAACTACAGGACTACCCTAAAGCTATCAGTTATTTTGAAGAAGCACTTCAAAGTAATCTCTATGCTATTCAGGTCTACCCGTATTATATCAATGCATTATTGAACTATGAAGAATTTGACGCGGCAAAAAAATTAATTGACTTTGCCTTAGATGTAAAAGGCGCAGATAAAGGAGGACTTCTTCTTCTCAAAGCTTTGTATTTTGAGTATAAAAAGGAGTACAACGAAGCCCTCAACACACTAAAAGAATCAGAATCATTTAGTTTTAATCAAGACTTCAAAAACTCATTAAAAGAAGCTAAGACCAGAATTGAAGAGAAAAGACCGCCTCAAAAAGAAGCCAACAAGACGAAAAAAAAGAAGACCGCAAAAAAGAAATCATAATTCTTTTTTTATTCTACGCAAAATCATTGCGCACATCTAATTAACCTTTGTCCTGTTCTTATATTCAACAATTCATAAAATCCTCCGCCGGCAATAGAGCTGGCGGAGTAAAAAAGAAAAAAATGAAAACAGACGGAAATACATTAATCAAATTAGGGTATCAACCAGGAAAATGGTTTGGAGAAGCATTGGATTATATCAACACACATAAACTGGAGGGAGAAAAACTACATCATTATCTCGATCAGTTTAAATTACCTGAACCACTGGCTTTGAAAAAGCAGGCAGCAGAATTCTCTGTTAATATCCGTGCTGAACATGAATCAGAGGTCGAAAATGTTTCTCAGGTGATCTCTACCATGAATGAATTAATGAAAACCCCGACACTTGTAGCTGGGACGATTATGCCGGATGCCTGCCCTACCGGAGCAATCGGACAAATCCCAGTAGGAGGCGTTGCTGTCGCAAAAAATGCGATTCACCCGGGAATGCACAGTGCTGATATTTGTTGTTCGGTTATGTTGACAGATTATGGAAAAACAGATCCTAAACATATTCTTGATATGGCACACGCTTCTACTCACTTTGGTCCCGGAGGTAGAGTGAGAGGAAAACAATTTTCACTTCCTGACGCACTGAAGGAGCAGTTTATGTCGAACCCATTTCTACAATCCAGTCGAATGCTATCACTAGCTCAAGAACATATGGGAACACAAGGTGATGGAAACCACTTTCTGTATGTTGGTCGTTTAAAGTCTACCGGAAATACGGTTGTTGTGACGCATCATGGTTCACGTGCTCCCGGAGCGTTGCTCTATAATCAGGGGATGAAAATAGCTGAGAAGTTCAGACAGGAACTATCTCCTGAAACGCTAAAGCAAAATGCGTGGATTCCGTTTGACACTGAAGAAGGTAAAAACTATTGGGAAGCTTTACAGATCATTCGTGAATGGACCAAACAGAATCATACAACCATCCATGAGTTGGTTGCCACCGGAACGGGGGCCTCTGTTACTAATAGATTTTGGAATGAACACAATTTTGTATTCAAAGACGAAGATTTGTTTTATCATGCGAAAGGAGCAACACCGTTGGATACCAAATTTATGAATGACGTTACAGGTCCACGATTAATTCCATTAAATATGTCTGAACCTGTATTGATTGTTGATGGAGAAACAACGGGGAATAATCTCGGTTTTGCTCCACATGGAGCAGGGAGAAACATCAGTAGGACACAGCACCGGAAAAACAAAGCTCATAAAACAAGTGAAGAAGTGTTTTATGAAGAGACAGAGGGTTTAGATGTTCGTTTTTTCTCCAATGAGATTGACGTTACCGAACTTCCGAGTGCATATAAAAATGCCGAAAACGTTAGAAACCAAATGAAGGAGTTTGGTCTTGGAAATGTGATTGATGAAGTAGAACCGTATGGGTGCATTATGGCAGGTGACTGGCAAAAAAATGCTCCTTGGAAAAAACGAAAGAAG
>NZ_CFIGVI010000069.1:0-11370 GCF_984588085.1 Wandonia sp. | reverse complement strand
CCGATGCAAAACTTAGAAAAAATAGATCCCAACAAATCATCTGTTGAGATTTCGCCTGTAATGGAACCCAGATGGTGAATTGCCTGACGGATATCCATTGCAACAAAATCGCCTGTGATTCCATTTTCTAATCCTTCCAGTACTTTTAACAGATCGGAATGGGCTTTTTGAAGCGCATCAAAGTGACGTGAATTCGTGACAATTACATCTTCCTCTCCTACTCCGCTGATTGTAACCGATTCCCGAAGTCGCTCAAGAAGTTCTTCCAGGTTGGAACGTTCCTTAGCTGAGATAAATACGGGACTGTACTCCGCTAAAAAGTCAAAAGCTTCGGATAATAGATCCCGCTTATTAACAATAACAATGAGTTGCTGCCCTTCGTTCAGGTAATTACTCCTGAAATCAGTAAGTTCATTTAGCGTTGCTTCCGCATTTGTATTTCTTTCGTCCAACAAGTATAAGACGATCAGGGCTTCTTTCGCTTTTTTATACGAGCGTTCAATGCCCATACTTTCTACCACATCTTGTGTTTCACGCAATCCTGCTGTATCGATAAAACGATAACTGATACCGTCCAGAACGATTTCATCTTCAATAACATCTCTTGTCGTTCCGGCAATATCTGAAACGATCGCTCTTTCCTCATTCAACAACACATTCAACAAGGTACTTTTTCCTACGTTGGGGGCACCTACGATGGCAACAGGAACACCATTCTTAATCGCATTTCCGGTTGAAAAAGATTCTTTTAGGCGAGCCACTACTGATATAATTTCCCGAACCAGATTGTTCAATTGTGTTCTGTCTGCGAACTCCACATCTTCTTCTGAAAAATCCAGTTCCAGTTCAATCAATGAAGCAAACTGAATTAATTGCTCACGAAGTTGTTGCAATTCGCGGGAAAACCCTCCCCGCATCTGTTTCATAGCCAACGAATGCGCCATTGAGGAACGGGAAGCGATCAGGTCAGCAATGGCTTCTGCCTGGGCCAAATCCATCTTACCGTTCATATAAGCACGCATGGTAAACTCTCCCGGGTCGGCCATACGACATCCGTTTTCGAGTAAGAGTTGTAAAATCTGTTGTTGGATGTATACCGAACCATGGCAGGCTATTTCTGCTGTTGCTTCCCCTGTAAAGGACTTCCCTTTTTGAAGCACAGTAACCAATACCTCATCAATTAACTGCCCCTCTGTTGATTGTATATACCCGAAATGAGCCGTATGCGAAGTTTTATCGGTAAGGTCTTTACTGAAAACTCCTGAAGTTATCTCTAACGCTTTTGGTCCGGAAACACGTATAACAGCGATAGCTCCCATACCGTTTGCTGTCGAAAGCGCGCAAATTGTATCTGCATTTTCCCCGAAATTCATACTGCAAAGATAAGACGACTAATGATACTACTTTGCAAAATTGATGAACAAGTTCTCTCCTTGCAACCGTCTATTGAACAGTAATCGTTTTCCGGTGAACAGAGTGTGCGCTAAAATATCCCAGTGCATTGGGAGAGAAAGGAGAAACCGGATTAGCCGGAGTGGCAGAAACAGCTGAGTTAATTGTCCCGTCTAGTGATCGTAAATATTCGTAATTTGTTTTATCAATATTCTGTAAAATCACCTCTACCACATCCCCTGTTGTCAACGAATCATCTCCAAAGAAAAACAACGGAACTTCCATATCTCCTCCTTCCGCCAGCATATCAGACACGACATTAATATCATCATCCGGTTCTCCGTTTCGTACGAACAGAACCCGGTAATAGTTTTCCACATTCGGATCATCGGGAAATACAACTGTCAGGTATCTGAACGGTCCAAAAAGTCCCTGCTCAACACGAACGGTATCTATTTCTGTCAACAAAGGCATGGTCGAAGTACTTTCGTATGATTCGCCTTCCACGTCGATGGTTAAGGTATAAGACTTTCCGGGAACTCCTGTAATTGTAGTCATTTCATACGTTCCGGGAGATACTTCGTTCAAAACTTCCGTTGCTCCGTCGCTATCAATAATTGTAACCACAGCGCCACTCACACCCGGAAAAGAATTGGATTCATCAAAATTCACTGTTTTTGTCAACTGCACCTGATACGGTCCGCCCTCATCGTGTATATTCGACTCTATTACCAACAATGGATCCGAATCATTCAAATCGATATCAATAACTTTTTCACAAGCTACAAAAGGTAATACCAACCCGGCTGCAAGTATATTTCGAAAGATCGTTTTCATAAGGTAAATGAATTAAAATTTAAAGTTATAGGTAATGGAAGGAATGATTTTGAACAGTGATGTCTGAACAGCCTGTGTTTTTGACGGATCATTCGGATCTTCTTCGAATGTGATGGTAAATGCATTTTCTCTTGCATACAGGTTATAAAAAGACAAGTTCCAGCTTGACTCAAAGCGTTTTCTTTTCTTTCCGTCAAAAGTAATCCCCAGATCCATTCTGTGGTAATCCGGCATCCGGTAAGCATTTCGTTCGGTATAGTAATTCACTACCTGTCCCTGAATTTCATATTTTCCACTCGGGAATGTCACTGCATTTCCTGTATAATACACCCAGGTCGCTGCCACACTTAATCTCGGTAAAATCTGATACATCAGGACAATAGATATATCATGCGTTCGATCCTGTCTTGCCGGGTAGTATTCATCGTTGTTAATTCCTTCTATCTTTTTCTCTACACGGGACAGTGTATACCCTACCCAACCGGTTATTTTTCCAACTTTTTTTCTAAACAGGATCTCAATTCCGTAAGCACGTCCTGTTCCCGTTAAAAGCTGAGATTCTACATTTTCTCCGAGATCTAACTCAGCCCCATCCTTATAGTCGATCTGGTTTTGCAGCCACTTGTAGTAGGTTTCAACAGACAATTCCAGTTTATTCGACAGGAAGTTTCTGAAATATCCCAGAGACACCTGGTCTGAAATTTCCGGGCGAACGTTGTAACTACTCGGAATCCAGAGATCAGTAGGACTACCGGTCGTAGAATTCGACAGAAGATGCAGGTTCTGTGTATTTCTTCCATAGAATGCTTTCAGGGAGTTCTTCTCCGAAAGTAACAGATTTACGCCCACTCTCGGTTCAATATTTACATAGGTTTTTCCAAATTCCGCATTCCCCAGACGAGTTGTGTCAATTACATCACCTGCTGCATTATATCCGTAAAAGTCCCCTCTTCCGACCAGTGTAAACGTTGATAATCGCGCACCGTATTCGAAACCTACCCGTTTGAAAGGTTTCCACTCGTGACTTATGTAGGCGGCATTATCCCATGCATAGCGATTATTCTCTTTCGAGTTAACAATCGGTTGGTTTTCAAGTGCCAGTTTCCCAGGTAAAATACGGTGGAAAATGGAGTTAATTCCAAATTTGATTTTATTCTCCGAATTGATAAAATATTGAAAATCCTGTTTCAGGTTATAGTTCTGGATTCGCGAAACAATTTCCGCATTGTTTCCGGCAAAATCAATAGACACTTTATAATTGTACTCACTAAAGATAAAAGTCGTATTGGAAAACAGTTTCTCACTCACCAGACTATTCCAGCGTAAAGTTCCCGTTGCATTTCCCCAGTCCAGTCCAAAGACTTTCTGAAAGCCCAGTACATCTCTTCCGAAATAACCCGAAAGATAAATCCTGTTCCTCTCATTTAGTTTATAATTTGCTTTCAGGTTGAGGTCATAAAAGTACAATTGTGAATTCTTCAGGCTTTCTTCCCGGGATAGTTTCAGGAACAAATCCGCATACGTTCTTCGTCCTGCAATACTAAAAGAACCTTTATCCTTTACAATCGGACCTTCTACATTAAGGCGGGCCGAAATCAAACCAATTCCACCACTTACACCGAAGCGTTTCATATTTCCATCCTTCATCCGTACATCCAGTACTGAGGCAAGACGCCCTCCAAACTCTGCCGGCTGAGTTCCTTTATAAAGTGTAACATCTTTCAACGCATCCGAATTGAATACGGAGAAAAAGCCCAAAAGATGAGAAACATTGTACACCGTTGCTTCATCCAACAGGATCAAATTTTGGTCTGCAGCTCCTCCCCGAACGAAAAAACCACCGGTTCCCTCTCCACCATTTTTTACTCCCGGTCGGAGTTGAATGGTTTTCAGAACATCTTTTTCTCCCATTAAAACAGGTACTTTATTAATCTCCCGCATATCCAGTTTATCCACTCCCATTTGGATATCGGTTACATTCTGATCCTGACGTTCGGCTTCAACCACAACTTCATTCAACGTTGTGTTATCTATCAAATTAAAATCCAAACGTTTATCCTCTGTCAGCAGAATCGTATCTTCGACTGTAACAAATCCTACAAACTGAACAGCAATCCTGTATTCACCCTCTGGTAAGGTAATTGAAAAGAAACCGTAAGCATTTGTAGCTGCTCCCGTATTTTCAAGATCGAGAATCCGAACAGTTGCTCCGATTAATTCTTCTCCTGTCCCTCCATCCCGAACATAACCACTAAGCGTATATTTATCTTGTGCTGAAACGGTTGTTAAACATAATAGTAGTGTAAAAACTACTAGTAGAGTAAATTTGTTCATCTGAATTTAGTTTTCTCAAAAGTATTACAAATGAAAGGACAATAAGTTTGCCCAATGTGAATTTTACATGAATGGTAAGCAAGCAGTATGACCGGAAAACACTATTTACTGTAATCTGACTAGTAATTAATTCGCAAATATTTTTTTCAACAAATCACCCCTAAACAAATCATTTACAACAAAATAAACAATATACCGTATTATTAGAATCCTAAAAGCAATATTGAAGCTAAACAGTTCCTCATTTTATGATTACCTTTGCATTTTTTATTGGAGACTGTTTTGAATTTGCCGAACTTTATCACCCCACTTCTAACTGCCTGCATGCTACTATTTATTGCTGCCGGAAGTTCCTATTCACAATGTGCGAAAATAACTCCTTTGCTGGAACTCTTCGAGCAGGAGCATTACTCAAAACAACCTATTACTGATTCTATTTCTGAAAAAATAGTGGATCGTTTTATTGATTTGTTAGATGAAGAAAAAAAGTTCTTTACAGCATCAGATCTGCAAACGATCAAGGAGTCATACCCATCAAAATGGTGGGAAGATAATGAGCCGATTTGTGAATTTCTGCGGCAAACCGAGTCCATATATGAAGATCGAATTCAACTTATTGACTCAATTTTACCTGAGCTTATAACCCCTGTTTCCTTTGAACAGAACGATCAGATTTATACGCGAATTGCTTTCAGAAAATCATTCCCAAAAGATCTGAAAGAATTACAAGTAAGATGGCAACAACGTGGGAGTCTTCATATACTATACTCCCTGTTTGAAACGGATTCGATTCCTACGGAAACTGAAATTACAGCAAAAAAGAATCAATTCATTACCAGTACAAGGTGTCGTTTGAAACTATTACTAACACCCGATGAAGGATTGTCCAACAGTATTCTGAATCTCTTTTTCAATGCGATCACTACAACCTATGATCCGCATTCCAGTTATTTCAATATGACTGAAATGAAAATTTTTGAGGAAATGTTATCAACCGAGGTTGAAGGTTTCGGAATTTCTATCGACAAGAATCAGAAAAACGAGGTCATTATTTCCCACATTGTTCCCGGATCTTCCGCATGGCAATCGGGAAACATTAATGAAAATGATAAGATTATACAGTTGATCGCCGAATCAGACACACTGGATTTACAATGCCTGTCAATAACAGGAGTTTTTAAAAAACTCAGTGCGACTGATATCCGTAAAATAGAGCTTACTATCGAAAAAAATGATGGAAGTACAGAAAGTATTACTTTAAAAAAGGGAAAGCTCGAATCGGAAGACAATACGATCAATAGTTACATTCTGGATAATGGTTCCGGAAAAATTGGTTTCATAGTGATTCCCTCTTTTTATACTTCCTGGAGTTTTGAAGATTGGAATGGGTGTGCCAATGATGTCGCTAAAGAAATTCTCAAGCTTAAATCGGACGGTATCAAAGGAATTATTCTTGATCTGCGTTATAACGGAGGCGGGTCTATGAAAGAAGCTATTGATTTTGCAGGAATCTTTATTGATCACGGACCACTGACGATGTTAGCAGATTCTGAAGAAAACGTAGTCGTGATGAAAGACTTCAACCGTGGACTTGCATACGACGGTCCATTGGGGATTCTGATAAACGGAAGTTCGGCATCGGCATCAGAGGTTCTTGCCGGAGCTCTTCAGGATTATAACCGGGCCATTATCATCGGGAGTCCTTCCTTTGGAAAAGCTTCTATGCAAAGCATCCGTCCTGTTGTATTTGACGATGACCACGAAGGATTTGTTAAGTTAACGCTGAGCCAGATCTTTCGGTTAAACGGAATTTCGTACCAACAAAAAGGTATTCAACCGGACATTCAACTATTTAGCATGTGGGAAGGGTTTCACACAAGAGAAAAGGATTTATTGAATTCCATTTACCCAGATTCTATTGATAAAAAAGTAACCTTCTCTCCCTTCCCTCCTCTTCCTTTGAAAGAATTGCGGGAAACAAGCTCGAAACGACAGAATAACAGCAAGGTAGTTGCCCATCATAAAGAGATAAATCAGGCCATGTTGAAATTCCGAAATATTGAACAAATACCTCTTAGTTTCGACGGGTTTAAAAATTACCATTCACACATTGAACAACTTGATTCTCTGCTCAACACCTCTCCGGAAATGGAAGACACTTCCTTTACAGTTACGAACCACCGGTTTGATGAAACTGTATTCCTATTTAATTCGGAGCTGGAAAAGCAGAATAAATTGACCCGGGAGGAACTAAGTTCCGATATTTCTATTCGGGAAGCCTATGCAATTTTAGTCGATTACATACAATTAATAAAAGCCAAGTAAATTATGAAAAGTTCATTTTTTTCTAAGGCGGTTTTTGTTACCGCTATCTCCTGCAACAGTCTCTTTGCGCAGGACAACGGTGCTGTAGAGCACCTAAATACACTTAACAGTATCAATAACCCGATTACTACCAAAACCTGGGAATACACCAGTGCAGTAGCAAAGGACAAAGGAGCCCGAAAAATTGAGAAAAAGAGAAGTAATTTGATTAGCGAAATGAATGGAGCTATTCAACACGTTAAAAAAACACCTGCCTATAAAGGTGATGCTTCTTACCGCGACTCAGTTGTTGCATTCCTTGAAATGAACAAGGCAGTTCTGGTTGACGATTACTCTAAAATTGTTGATATGGAAACTGTAGCAGAAGAATCCTATGATTTAATGGAAGCATACCTGAAAGTACAGGAAATTGCCAATGAAAAAATGCAACAGGCTTCCGACCGTCTGAATGATCAGCTTCATGTTTTCGGAGAAAAATATGACATCCAGATCATCGAAGGTGAAGCTTCTAAGATGTCCTTACGCGTAGCACAGGCAAACCGCATGTGGAAGTACTACAACGAAGTTTACCTTATTTTCTTCAAGCCTTACAAGCAGGAAGCTTATTTTATGGATGCTGTACAAAGAGGTGATGTAAATGCCATGGAGCAAAACAAAAATTCACTTGCTGAGTTTGCAAAGGAAGGACTTGAAAAGCTAAAGTCGATCAGCAACTTTGATGGTGATGCTTCACTGAAAGAAAGCTGCAAAGCTATTCTTGAATTTTATCAGGAAGAAGCTGAGAAACACTTTCCGGTTTTAACAGATTTCTACCTTAAAAAAGAATTATTCGAAAAAACGCAGCAGGCCTTTGAAAAACTATCCAAGAAAGAGCAAACTAAAGAAGCTGTTGAGAAGTACAATGCAGCAATTACAGATTACAACAATAGCACACAAAACTATAATGCAACCAATGAGAAGTTAAACAGTACGCGTTCAAAGCAATTGGACAACTGGAACAAATCAACTTCCCGTTTTACGTCAAAGCACGTGAAGTAATCAGGTTTCAAAGCATAAAAAACAAACAGCCCGCGGATCATTTCTACGGGCTGTTTCTATTTATCCATTTAGGATTAAGCACAATAAAAAAGGCTACCGCAATGCGATAGCCTTTTAGTATCTAAAAGTCCGGTATTATTTAATCACTCTAAACTCTACTCTTCTGTTTTTAGCTTGTTTCAATTCATCATCCGAAGTTTCGGAACTGTCCGAAGGCTTGCGATCTCCACTATCCGAACCAACCAGACGAAGATCATTAACACCCTGATCCATCAGGTATTTAATCACAGCATTAATTCGCTTCTGAGAAATACCTTTGAAAACTCCCGGTTTTTCCTCTTCCATTGCTGTTTCTTCAACATCAGAGTGTCCTTCTATTTTCAAGCGCATAGATGGGTTTTCTTCCATAAGTTTCACAAGACGATCCAGGTCACGTTTTGCCGCTCCGGTAACCATATCCTGCCCGAAACCAAAGTAAATCGTACTCGCTTCTACTTTTTCCCCAAGCGTCATGTTATCGCGGAAGTAATCACTTTTTGAGAAAATTACAGTTGATCCGAAATCGATTCCTTTATCAACTCCACAATCACACTTTTCGTCATTCCCCAATAACTGTACAGATACGTTGTCTAAGTAATAGTATGCCGAAATCGTCTGCGTACCTCTTACCCCTGCTGCTTTTTTCACACGTTCGGTTCTGGTATCCTCGTTACTTTTGAAGTTTCCTATTGTAATAAACTTCTCTCCTCCCTGAGCAGTATACGTTCCACATACACGATCCCAGCCGAAAGTGGCATTGAAAATCTTGTTTTCCCAATCCACTACATGTGATTCATCAATAATCGATGTTTTCTCACTCGTACCAAACTCTTTTTTACTAAAGTTTGCTGCAATATTATTGGATGCATATTTTGAAAGCTCAGCAAGAGAAACGTAGAATTTAACACAATACTTCATCCCTTTTTTCATCGGAGAAGAAAGCTTGGTTGTTACGTAAGTTCTTGGTAATTTATTATTGTGCGAATACGTTATAATCCCAGCGTAGTTTGATCCTTCATTAGGAATCTCCCCTCCGTATGGATTATTTTCCGTATCTACATCCGGTACTTTTTTGCTTGGAACAAAAACATCTGATTTTGCCCCGGTAGGATACGTCCACCCGACAGCATTCTGGATAGAACCTAACTTCTTTACCGTTTTATCAATCGATTCAAAACCTCCGTTTTCTACAAGATTTTCACCTTCCTGTGCCAGCAGTCCAAAAGCGACGAACATAGGAAGAGTCAATATCAGTTTTTTCATAGTTCAAATTTTAACGTTTAAATTCTTTAACCGTTTGTACAAATGTTTTTACCTTCTCCGGATCAACATCCGGGTAAACTCCGTGGCCTAAATTTACAATATGTCTTTTATTCTCAAAGCTATTGAGCATTTTATTTGTGTATTCAGCCACCTTTTCATGGGAAGCATACAGCGCGCAAGGATCCAGATTTCCCTGTAAGGTTTTGCTATCTCCTGTCAGTTCTCTGGCTCTACGGACATCTATTTGCCAGTCTACGCCTATTGTATTACAATCCAGATGAGCCAATGATCCATAGGAATGATGCGCTCCTTTTGAGAATAAAGTCAGCGGTACCTCGGTAATTGCATCCGCAATTCTTTTCAAATAACGTATACCGAATTCCTCATATTGATCCGGTCCCAAAATACCTGCCCAGGAGTCAAAAACCTGTAACATATGTGCTCCGGCTTTTACCTGTGCTTTCAGGTAATCAATTGTCACGGTCGTTATACTATCTAACAATTCGTGTGCCAAAGCCGGATTTGTATACAGAATTTTTCGTGCTATTGAGAACGTTTTCGACCCCTGCCCTTCGGTCATATAGCAAAAGATTGTCCAGGGTGCTCCGGCAAAACCAATCAGGGGAACTCGTCCTCCAAGTTCTTTATTTGTGATTTTGATTGCCTCCAGTACATAAGCAAGGCGCTCTTCCACATCGATAGTAAGATCTACTTTTTTCAGGTCTTCTGCCGAACGTATCGTTTCTTCAAACCAGGGCCCTTTTTTCTCGATCATCTGGTACTCAAGCCCCATCGCTTCCGGAACCACCAAAATATCTGAAAAAATAATGGCTGCATCCACATCCAGAATATCCACCGGCTGAATGGTTACTTCTGCTGCCAGTTCCGGAGTTTCTACCAGTTCCTTAAAACCGGAAAGAGAATTTCTTACAGCTCTGTATTCAGGTAAAATTCTTCCTGCCTGTCTCATCAGCCACACGGGATAACGTTCTGTCATCTCTCCTTTTGCAGCCCGGAGTATCAAATCATTTTTTAAGTTCATACTATGCAAAAATAATGCTTTGTTTGATTTACCAAGCGATTGGCTCTAAATTACGTTCTAACAAAAAAGCGTTTGTTTTACTGAAGTGACGACACCCGAAAAATCCTCTGTGTGCACTTAACGGTGAAGGGTGCGGAGCTTCAAGGATATAGTGTTTATTAGTGTCAATCAGAAGCTTTTTGGATTGTGCCCGACTTCCCCACAAAAGAAAGACAACCGAATGCGGTAAATCGTTTATTTTACCGATAACCTTGTCGGTAAATTCTTCCCACCCCTGATTAGCATGACTCTGTGGTTCTCCTTTCCGAACCGTCAGTACAGTATTCAGCAGGAAAACACCTTGTTCAGCCCAGTGCATCAGATAACCATTTTTCGGAGGATTTTGATTCAAGTCCGAACTAATCTCTTTATAGATATTATTCAGGGATTTTGGCAAAGGGAACACATCCGGCAGAACAGAAAAACACAACCCGTGTGCGTGTCCGGGTGTCGGATAGGGATCCTGCCCCAGAATTACCACTTTTACATTGTGAAGAGGTGTCGCTTCAAAAGCAGCGAATATTTTGGTTTTCGGAGGAAGAACCGTATGCTGTTCATATTCTTCTTTCAGAAAAGAAGACAGCTTCTTAAAATAGGGTTGTTCAAACTCCTTCTCTATAAAATCTTTCCAGTCGGGTGCTACATCGTTAAAAGCCATAGGTACAACGCAAAAAAGGGAGATCAACAGATCTCCCGAATATCGTTACTTCTTTTTTCTTACAAGTTGTTAACGTGAATCGTCAAACTTGACTTCAGGTTAGCCGCTTTATTCTTGTGGATAACGTTTTTCTTTGCTAATTTATCCAACATACCGATAACGGATGGTAAAAGCGCTTCTGCTTCCTTCTTGTCTGTCATTGAACGAAGACTTCTAACAGCGTTACGCGTTGTTTTGTGCACGTACTTGTTTCTAATTCTCTTCGCGTCGTTTGAACGAATTCTCTTTAATGCTGACTTATGATTCGCCATAATTTTTAAACTAATTTTTTATTTTGAGTAAAACTCTGTAGCCCATAGGAGAATCGAACTCCTGTTTCCAGGATGAAAACCTGGCGTCCTAA
>NZ_CFIGVI010000068.1:0-11485 GCF_984588085.1 Wandonia sp. | reverse complement strand
TATTCAGTTTAAATTTAATATTTTTAAACTGTCTGAAAAAAGGGGAAGTTTACCTGGATTCTCTCAGAATTCATCAAGTTTTATAATGAACTCATACGGTAACAGTAGATTTGGCACACCATTTCTTGGAATCTATTTTCAAATGTATTATAGTTACTTAATTGGTGAATTTGAAAGTAAAAATAGTCAGCAAGATGAAAAATAAAAAAGAAATAATTTTTTTGGTAAGTATTTTTCTTGTATTTGTTGGGTGGTTATATTACCGTGATTCACAAAAAGAAAAAGCTTTAATGAAAAGTAAATATAATTTCGCTGTAGTTTCTGATAAATATCATGCCTCACGCTTGGGAAATTATATAGAAGTATACCACTTTATAAATGGTAAAATGATTGACACTGAAAGATTTGACCCAAAACATTGTTATGGACAGGTAAATATCGGAGATACTGTACTCATAAAATATGCGATTGATAAACCAGAAATGGTGGAACTTGAAAGTTGCTATTGGAATAGGGAAAAATATGAGAAGTTGATTGGTCGTGTACCAGATTAGCAGGTGGTTATGTTAATGGGGAGTGTGCCAGATTTATTGAGGAATGAAATTTATTTAATTAACCATTTGTTTTTCAGGTGGTAGCGGGGGTATCAAGAATAGTTCGATAAGGGTAATCATTAGATTGCCCTTTTTTCGTGTTTTATTCGGTCTATTATTCAATAATTACGTACTACGTGTATCAGAATTATTGCTCGTATGATTTGTTGTAATTTTCAAATGAAAAAAAACGGGAAGACCTTTAAGTGCGATCAGCACTACCTTCGTAAGCACAGGCCTGAATTCTATAAATCAAGTCTATACGACCGTTGGATAGAGATTAGGAGGAAAATTCATTAGTTTTATCCGCTGGATTATCTTATAATGCGATGATTATGGTTCCGGTTATCAGGAGTATTAATACATGGTTTACTGTTTCTTCTGGTAGTACATTGGGAGCTATAAGCACATTCCCAGTAACTATAGAACACTCAGTTATGAGTGTTTTCGGATTTGCATGTAGTCGTGTTCCCAGATCTAAATCTTCGTGTTTAAATTTTATAACGGGAAACTTCATTATTAGCACAACCTCTGGTAGACTGTAAAATAGTATCAATGGACTTAACCAATTGGAGCAATCTAATAATTTAAATGATATGTTGAAGAAGTTATATAAAAAATATATGCTCTATGTAAATATAGTGATTCTTCATGTTGTAGGTTTTACTCTATACTTTTATCAAGTAAAAAATGAAAAAAATAAGCTAGAAAATAATAATACTATTTATGGTTTATTTATTGGTTACAAAGGAGGTTATGGAGGTACGGGGTGTTATGTAACAATTAACCCTACAAAGAAGAAGGAGATTAAAGGTTGGATTAGAAATTGTAGATATTGCAACGCTTTGCCTGGCGATTCTGTATTAGTGAAATTTGCAATAGAAGATTCAACTGTACTTGATTTTGTTCGTGATGACAAAGGAAGATTGATTATAAAACGTAAAAGTTGGTAATGTTCACTGATAGTTACCAACTCGAGAAATACCACCTGCATGGTAGTATGCCAAAATGGTGTCACTAGTTGTTTTTTGTATAACTATCTAAAAAAAGTGGTTAAAAGGTTTGTTATAGAAGTTGTTGAATGGTGATACAACAACATATACCGCAAATTCCGCACTCCCGTTCCGCTCTTGTTGTTTTTCTATAAGGTAAATCCCCGGTTTTACTAACTACAGATAGGAAATACGAGATGAACAGTCAATCTTAGAATAATCTTACGTACATTTCAAACGGAGAAATTTTCGTTACAACTCTACATGCGAGACGATATGATAGCCAGAAAATTTGACAAACTGGAAAAATACGTGTTCTTAACAGTAATCGCGATAAGCTTACTTCCGGTTTTGACGAATACGTTCCTGCCTACAATGGATGGAGCTGCGCACTTGTATAATTCAAATTTGATTAATGTATTGCTATTTGAAAACAATCCGCAAATCCATGAGTTTTTTGTTTTGAATCAGGAGCCGGTTCCCAATTGGATAGGGCATTTTATTCTGGCTGTATTTAATCTTTTTCTTCCTTCATTTGTTGCCGAGAAAATACTGGTTTTGTTTTACCTGATAGCATTCCCGCTTTCATTCAGAGCACTTCTAAAAACCATACATCCGGAAAACTATGTTGTATTCAGCTACCTGATATTTCCCTTTTCCTATTCCTTTTTGTTCCTTTTGGGATTCTATAATTTTTCTATCGCATTACTACTGCTGTTTATTACACTCAATTACTGGATAAAGAATGAAGATCATCTTTTCTCAAAAAAGAGCATTTTTGTTTTGTTTATACTGACCACATTGACTTATTTTTCTCATATTTTTATCTTTGGATTGCTACTGTTTTTTATCGGTGTACATATTGTAGTGAAAGCAGTGATGACCCTTGTGGATAATTATCCGTTACAGGTTAAAGAGACAGGGAAGTCTGTACTAAAAAAGTCCGGGATAGTATTGCTTTCTGCTTTTGTTCCTTTGCTTTTATTACTGAATTATTTTTTGTCACGAGATACACCCGGGAATGCTGTTTTTCTGGAGTATTCGGAATTGATAAAGTGGTTGAAGGAGATCCGGCCAATTATCGTATATGACTTTGTATTCGAAGCAACGTATACGAAAAAAATCTTCTACGTTTTGATGGCGATGACAGTCGTGTCCCTCTATCTCCAAATTACCAGACGTTTTTTTTCCCGCAGCAATCCTTCTCCATCTGCAAAAGGTAGAATTGTACTTTCTAACTTTTGGTTGGTACTGGCGTTTTCAATGCTACTCTTCTATTTTGTACTTCCAGATTCCGACGGAACTGCCGGTTTTGTTTCTGTGCGATTGGGGTTATTATTTTTCATCGTTCTGATCATCTGGCTTTCGACACAGAGATTGCCCAAATGGTTTACGATATTAGGTGTGTTGGTTGTTTTATATTGCAATCTCAGGTTGACAGTATATTACTCATCTGTTATTCGTGATTTGGATAAAGTAGCCGTAGAATGTTATGAAATGTCAGAACAAATCGCTCCCAATAGTGTGGTTTTACCGCTTGATTATTCGGATGATTGGTTAGCACTTCACTTTTCAAATTACCTGGGGGGTGATAAACCGATGGTGATACTTGAGAACTATGAGTGTGCTACAGGGTATTTTCCGGTAAAATGGAATGAGGCAAAAATTCCTGTAACGCTATTGGGTACAACTCCACCGGAAGAATATTCTTGCCTTGAATGGAAGTCCAACTCACAAAGTTCGTTGAAGAAGCCAATTGATTATGTATTTATTTTAGGGGATATAGACTCCGGGACAGACTCCTGTACTGCTTCTATAAAGGAGAATTTGCAGCAAAACTATTCCTTAATTTCCAGTACGGAAAATTGTCAGTTGTTTAAACGAAAAACCTGATGCTCCTTCTTTCGGATTGAAACCAATCATTTCGGGAGGATGATACCCCATTACCCAAACGTGTAATGGGAAAATATTATCTGTTTTAGAATAATGCTTAAATTTATTCGCAAGTAGAGAATTTGAGAGTGACGATACTACCTGAATAGATCAAGTTGAAACGGTCTTATAGTCCAATAAATGATTCAATTTGTAATATTATTGTGAATAAGGAATTTTATATTACTCTCTTTCATCGATGAATGAATAGTAAAAACCGAATGTAAAATAAAAGAAGTATGAAAAGTAAAATCGTATTATCACTGTTGGCTATAATCTATACATCAGTATTTTTTGCGCAAAATGAAGACAATGACTTTTTTACGCTAAAGGACGGTGAAGTTACTTTTTGTCAAATTCCTTCCATATTTAATAATTTCAATACATCAAGTGTGGAGACAGGACAAATAGTTGTACAGCATCTAAATGAACAAAATATTCATTCCATATTGTTCTATGGCGCTAAATTTTCTCTCGAAGAACCAACCGCCGCCTGTGCCAGTGATGAACTTAAATTTGTGTTTAAAATATTTGAAGACAATTCCGGAGAAGCAGGAAATGAAATTGTCAGCTTAAGAGATAGTGCAGTCTTACTGGCAACAGCTACAAATTTTAATATCGGAACAGTAGATGTCGTTTATCACTGGGAGTATGTTAACACCAATTTAACCAACCTGCCTGAAAGTTATTTTTTAGGAATACAAAGCTCATCCGGTGAATGCCGATTTCTGTGGGCATCAGGTCCGGAAAATATAGAAGATGATCTGTCCTATAAATTTAACCCCGAAACTGAAATGTGGGAAGAATTAAACATAGGACAAACTGTATGTATTGAAAGTCCTTTGACTAATGAGATTGCTATAAATGAAGGAAGAAAAACGGAGATATTTCCAAATCCGGTGCAAAGTTCATTAACTATAAAAACGGACCAAATTTATGCAATTGAAATAGTAAACGCTAACGGCCAGGTTCTCTCTTCATTCCAAATGGAAAGTCAGGAACAGAAAATAGATGTCTCTCAATTTGAAAAAGGTATTTATTTCATAAGATTTTGGGATAAAGATGACACGTTTATTAAAAAGGTCCTAGTTTATTAAGGGGCGTAAGCAAAGGTGATTGCGAATGTCTGTTACCGTATATAGTCAGATATTTTAGGTCAAAGCGTATAATATGGCAGTAGAAAGAGACTTTATAAAAAGGGAAATTGAAAAACTCGTTTTAGTATTGACCAGCTTAATTGATAAAATGAGCAGGTTGAAATCAGGTAATACGCAAAACAGTATAGAGGAAGTAAATCAAACACTCAAAAGTGCGTTTGACTTAACACTTGAAGATTTCAATGAAATGGAAAGTCAGGATTTCTTAAAAAAGATCACGAATCTCCACGAATCACATATCGAAAAGTTAATTGAGCTACTGTATACAATAGTTTTATCCACAGAACTTACTGAAGTAAACAGGAACTATAACAAAGCCATGCTGTCAGAAAAAGCCGTTTTATTAATAGACTTTCTACATGAAAATTCCACTACTTTTTCAGTAGAAAGAATGACGATTAAAAATGAATTACAAACCTATCTGGAAGAGTAAACTATTTCGGAAACATATTTTGTTTGTGCTGACGTACAGTAATATTTATAGAGATTTTTAAGACCTATCGCATCACTGAGATAAGTTGGTAACTTGTTGACTAATAGTTTGTCAATATGGTTAATAGATGATACTATCTAACCCAAATAAGGTTCAAATAGGGTTAACCCCTTTGAAAGTAATAGGGTTTACCCTGTTTTCTCACTGATTGTACACTCCTAAATTTGCACTGTTTTGTTGGAGTTACATCATTTCAACAAATTATAGATCGGTTAATACGACCCTCTTGAAATAATTATCAGACTTGTATATACGTCATCGATAGAGTTGGATGATATAATCTGACTGAAATTAAACAAATCTCAAATCTCAAAAAATAAATGTATGAAAGTATCAGGTGGTAAATTAGGAAGTTTAATAATTGGATTAGCGATAATAACTTCTTCATGTGTTAGAGAAGGATGTATGGATAAAACAGCAGTGAATTTTGATTCAAAAGCGACGAAAGATGACGGTTCATGTACATATTTAACCAGTGGTGATGAACAGGGAAGTCAGGAAAAAGAAAATCACACCTATAGTCTAATAACAACAGAAGGAGATACACTGTTTTTTGGAGAGATTCCGTATGCTGATGGAATGGCTTATGCAGGTATAGATGAGGATAATAATCGCTATCGATTAAGGTGGATGTTTTCGGATGAGGAAGAACCGGGGGTTCTCTGTGGAGGAGTCATTTATTTGAATCAGAATAATCAACCTGAAATGAGTGCCATTACTAGTAATTCTAATGATGGAAATGGAATTCAGATGCAAACACTAGGTATAAATGCCGTATTAGCCCAAACGTATGAAGGAATAATAGCACTAGAAAACTTTAAGGTTCGAAATGAAATTCCTACAGGTGATCGACGAATTACCACAACCATTGTTTTTGAAGGAGATTTTATTGATTTGGCGGGAGAGAACTTTTCAGGTAAACTCAAAATAACTTTTAGTAATTAACGATCTAATAAATATTATTCAGATGAAAAACTTTTCGATTTATCTTTTATCAATAGTTTTACTTGGTGCTTTAGCGATGAGTTCTTGTAAAAGAGAAGGTTGTACAAACCCTAAGGCAGAAAATTATGATCCAAAAGCCAAAAGAGATGATGGTTCTTGTAGTATACCAGCGAATGGAACAAATTCAGGGGATGGCACAAATCCAGATAATGAAGATATGGCACCTTGCGAACAACCTGGTGTGGAGTGTTTAGTTGCCGAAAAAGTTGTTGATAATACAGCTTTTGCCGGTAGAACGGGGCATGGTTGTGTTACATTTAACGGGAAACTATACATCATAGGAGGGATAAATACAATTGGTTCAACAGGATATCGCTTAAATGATGTTTGGAGTAGTTCGGACGGAGAAAACTGGACATTGGAAGTCAGCGAGGCACCTTTTTCCAAGAGGATACATCACGCTGTTGTTGTACATGATAATAAGCTATGGGTTATCGGTGGACAGACAGATGGAAATACTCAACTAAATGATGTCTGGTATTCTGCAGATGGTATGAACTGGACAGAAGCTACCTCAAACGCCCAGTTTGAACCACTACAATTTCATAAGGTGATTTCATTTCAAAATACTATGTACTTAATCGGAGGAGCTCTATTATTTAATGATGGTAAGGTTTGGAAATCTTCTGATGGAGTGACATGGGAGTTGATAACGGAATCAGCACAGATTGGAGATCGCGATCTACATAGTGTAGATATATTTGACGGAAAAATATGGCTTTTTGCTGGGAGAGAGGGGCTTTCTTTTCAAAATGATGTTTGGTATAGTGAAGATGGAGTGAACTGGACTGAGGTTGTGACGGAAGAGCCTTTCACTACCAGGGCACATCAAAGTGCTTTTGCGCTTAATAATAAGTTTTATGTAATGGGAGGATACACTAATTCATCTTACAGAAATGATCTTTGGGTTAGCTCGAATAGTGGTGTGAACTGGTCACGGTATATTCCCCAGGATCAGGAGTTATTGAATAGGAGAGGTTATATAGCTATTCCATTTAATAATCATATTTATATTATAGGTGGTAGAGTTGATGAGGAGGATGCAAATGATATATGGAGAATAGATCCTCTTTAAAGTAAAGTTGTATCTCAGAAGTGTGTTAGGAGGTAAGGTATTTTAACTAGGTCAAAATAAACCTACTTCCGAACAAGATATCATACAACCAGGGAAGTGAGTGTAGAAAGCTCACTTCCAAAATTAAAGAGATAATTCACGGTGTAGTATCATAAAGAAAGGGGGGGCGTATTTATTCCAAAACGACCTTAACCGCTACCCAGCCTTTTGCACCTTTCTCTTTCTCAAAGCGTACTTTTCTGCCTTTTGCAGGTTCTCCACCTGAAATATTACTCTGATACACAAAAAAACTTTGATCGTCCGGAGTTTTAATGAATCCATATCCTTTAACAGGATCGAAGTAGTTGATCGTACCTTTTAGAATCGGATCAATTTCACTGTCATCTCGTTTAGGGATTCCGATTTCGATATCCTTTGCTTTTATTTCCTTTTTATTGGTTTGGGCAGGAGGCGTATCATGAATAACACCATTTTCATCCACGTAGGCCATCATGCTTTCCCAACCGGACTTATTGGAGCTTTCCTTTCGGGACTCTTTTTTGAATTCTTTTTCTTTCTTTTTTTGTCTTTTCTTTTTTTCTCTTTCTTTTTTATTGAAGGTATCTGCCATAATCTATTATATATGTTTAAAATTTACTTTTGATATGTTTTCATATTTCCCAGAATACGTAAAGTCTTTACATGTCCGTATACCGCGGAAAAGAGAGTCTTATTAACATAATAAGGAATATGAAAATCTTTTGCTGTGCGAGCAACTATTTTACTGATGGTCCGATAGTGAATGTGACAAATGTTTGGGAATAAATGATGTTCTATCTGATTGGTCAATCCTCCTAAATACCAGAAAAGAAATCTGCTTTTCGGAGAAAAGTTACTTGTTGTTTGTAACTGGTGTATATGCCAGTTAACATCCATCTTACCGGGACTGTCAGACTGAGGAAAGCTGGTGTGAGGAACAACATGAGCGAGTTGAAATACAACACTTAGCAAAATCCCTGCTAAAACATGCATCAATACGAATCCAAGGATGATCCAGTAAGCAGAGAAAGGGGCAAAGATCATCGGTAGCAATAATGCATACGTCAAATAAAGTATCTTCAGAGGTATTAATTTTAAGATCCGAAGTCGGTATTCCTTTTTCGTTTGGATTAACCCCATTTTGTAGTAATCTGTAGCTTTTCTAAAATCTTTTACGGTAACCCAATAGAGGGTAAGTACTCCGTAAAAAAACCACACATAATAATGTTGAAATTTTTGAATCTTATACCCTTTACTGTGAGGAGAAAACCGGAGTAGAAATAAAGGCGCGTCTATGTCCTCATCATGTCCGTGAATGTTGGTGTAAGTATGATGAAGTACATTGTGTTGTAGTTTCCACATTTTACTGCTGCATCCCATATAATCCAATGTGTGGCTCATAAGATTATTTAACCGCGAATGTTTGGTGTAAGCACCGTGGTTGGCATCATGCATTATTCCCATTCCTATTCCCGCAATTCCTAAACCACTTATAAGATAAAGTAAAATAGCTAAGAGGGGGGAACTAATGATTCCAGAAGCCAGTAATACAATTGGGATAGTATAAACAAGGAGCATGACAACCGTCTTTAAAATCATACTTGTGTTTGCTCGCTTATGTATTTTGTTCAGTTTAAAGTAGAGATTAACCCTTCTTTTCAAAGTTTGTGAAAATTCTCGTTCAGCAGTACGTGAAAATTTAAGATGTTCGATACGCTCTTTTATTAAGTGAATATTACCCTTTCTTATGAAGGCTTAAATACTATCTTTCGCTAAACTTAATAGACGAAAAACAACTAAATCCTAAAATAAAATGATATAAATAAAGAAAGGGAAAACGATGAAACGTTTTGACAAAACTAAATTACAGCACCAACTTATTTAACAGAATTTTATTTGGTTTTGCAAATATAGGCATTTATTTTGATTTAGTCCCATAAATTGAAGTAAAGAAAAATAAATCCATTGTATATCAAAAAAGTACGTACATTTGTACCGAACAGGTTAATTCTTATTCTGAGAAACGGTTGTAATTGTTTCAGAGGTTTTCAAATTGTATTGTAATCAAACCTCATCATTTTTTAGAATTTTCGTGTAAACAACATATATCAATAGAGATGTATGATTGTTATTCAGGCAAAGATATAGCCAGCCGGAAAATGTTATTAAATGAAAAATGTATTTCAGGAATCTCACACCTGAAATAAAGTGAAGAAACGAAGCCGTTCATAGTGTTTGTACATTACAAGAACACTTGTTTCTTAATGAGATAAAAATATTCTTTTTCTTTTCACAGCATACGTTTCGGAATTTTATTGATGTCTTGCGAAGTATTTTATTTCGCAGAAACGAAGGACAATTGATTGGTCTTTCTTTACAGGTTGGGAAAATCCGAATCTGTCTGAACAAAATTACCCGAAATGGTAAAGAAATTAATGATATGCAAATAGTAGAAAATAAACGCAAACCCGCTAGAACAAATAAACCAAGAGCAGCTGCTCCAAAACGTGCAAGCCGTCCGGCAAAAAAGTCACAGTTAAATCCTGAATTACTTATTCAAAAAGCTATTGCCTCTACCGTAAAATCAATTACAGTAGAAAAGCGATTTGAGGAAATGGAATTACAACCACAGTTGAAAATCAATATACAGAAAATGGGGTTTGTATCACCCACCGAAATTCAGGATAAAACTTTTGATAAATTGGTGGATGGAGGAAACCTGATAGGTATTGCTAATACCGGAACAGGTAAAACAGGAGCTTTTTTGATTCCTATTTTGGAAAGTTTGTTGCGTAGCGAGGGAGATAAGTTTACCTCTCTGATTATTGTTCCGACACGAGAACTGGCGATTCAGGTGTACGATGAGTTTAAAAAGTTATCAGAAAAAATGAATCTGAGCGCCGCTTGTTATATCGGGGGAACAAATGTTGAAAAAGATGTTCGGAGCTTGAAAAACCGTTTTGATCTTATTATTGGTACTCCGGGACGTTTACTTGATTTAAATCAGAGAGGGAGTTTAAAACTGAACCAATTTAAAGTATTGGTGTTGGATGAATTTGACAAAATGCTCGATATGGGCTTTATCCATGATATTCGAAAATTAGTGGGAGGAATGAAGCAGCGTAAACAGACTTTACTGTTTTCGGCCACTAAAGATCCAAAGCAAAAGGTCATTATTGATGAAATTGTAACCGATCCGTTTCTTGTAGAAATACATTCGGGAGACTCCAGTTCAAAGAGTGTTAATCAGGACGTGATTAAGGTTGAAAATGGACAGGATAAGTTTAAGCTTTTGCTGGATGTGTTGAGTAATACTGATTTTAGTAAAGTTATTTTGTTTACGGAAACAAAGCATCTGGCAAACCGACTTGCGAAGAAACTTAATAGTGCAGGGGTAAAGGCAGACCAGATTCACGGTAACAAATCACAAAATTATAGAATCAGTGCCATGAAAAAGTTCAAGAATGGCGGAATCAGAGTGCTTGTTGCAACAGATGTTGCAGCGAGAGGGATAGATATAGATCACGTATCGCTGGTGATTAATTACCAGATCCCAATGGATTATGATACATATATTCACCGGGTTGGAAGAACCGGAAGAGCTGGAAATACAGGAACTGCCTACACGTTTGTAGACTAGTTCTGTTTCAAATAAATAACATATAATTTAAAGTAAGATGAAAGAGGGAACAGTAAAATTCTTCAATGAAGCAAAAGGGTTTGGTTTTATAAATGATTCAGCAAGTGGGAAGGATGTGTTTGTGCATTCATCCGGGTTGACAACTAGAATTAAAGAAAATGATAAAGTTAGCTATAATATTGAAGAAACATCGAAAGGGTTGAATGCTGTAGATGTAAAAATATCTGATAATTAATCAATTATCTTTAATGCATAATTTGACTTCAGTTAAAAATTGTAGTCGTTTTATATAAAATCCTCTATCAAAAAGTTGTAATTTTTTCCGTTTGAGGTCACTAATAAAAATCCCAATGAAATTTCATTGGGATTTTGTGTTTTTATTCTAACCGGAACTAAGGATTTGTTCAGTAGCATAGTTTATGCATTTGATTAAATTTAAAATAGCTACATTAGAAATGAAGTTGTTTTAGAGATCAGTACCACCAGTATAAGAGAAAGAATACATGCTATTGAGATGGTGAAAATTATGATAAAAACAGATTGCGGAAATGCTCCCAAAAGAGAGTTCCTTAAAGAATTC
>NZ_CFIGVI010000067.1:0-11552 GCF_984588085.1 Wandonia sp. | reverse complement strand
TTTTAACAGTGTAATGATTGTTTTGGCACAATTTTCATAACTGATAGGTCGGATACAGGTTCGGACTTAGTAAATAAAAACGTAAAAAAGTTAGTTATGAAAGCATTTATACAAAAAGTAAAAGATTATGGGACGGGGTTCCTGATCTGTTTGGGTGTACTGGTGAGTGGAGTGTCTTTTAACGTGAATGCGCAATGTACTTCAGCTCCTTATGGATTATACGGAAGTATTACTCCTGCGTGTACAGGTAATTTCGAGACAATAACAACCTGCGGATATCGTGGGGAGTATTCGAATGTGTCTGTTATAGCAGGGTATCAGTACGAGTTTCAAAGTAGTATCAGTACAGATTATGTTACAATCGCAACTACCAGTAATGCACCTTTGGTATGGGGTACACAATCGGTAGTTTGGACAGCTACTTTTACAGGAACAGTGCGATTCTTTAGCCACGTGAATTCTTCTTGTGGTACTTCTACTTCCTGTATGACACGAAGCGTAAAATGTTCTGGTCCTGCGGGAGCTCCATGTACGAATAGTTATGCATATGGCTCTGCATCAGCACCGTCCAATCAAAGTACAGTTACAATTAGCTCTTGTAACTATCAGAATGAGTATAGTACGGTGTATGATTTAGTACAGGGGAGCGATTATCAGGTAAATAATAGTAACGGAGGGTATATAACAGTGCGCCGTTCAGCATATAACGGAACTGTAGTAGCACATGGTCCGGCACCATTGGCTTTTACAGCAACTGTTTCAGGTACTTATTATATTCACTATAATACAGATGAGTTTTGCGGAACCGCAACTACTTGTGGAACAACAACGATTAAGTGTATCTCATGCGGACCACAATACGATCCTTGTTTAGTAATTAACGATCTGTCTTGCGGTTTACAGGAAGATTTTACGATTAATTCCGGTTCCGGAGCATGGAGTAATTATGGTGGTCCTGTGGTTACCCCAGGAAAAGAGGAGATTTTCCGATATACGCCTTCCGTATCAGCAACGTATGTGCTAGATATTACTTCCGCTGATGACTGGATTAACCTTTTCTATAAAGAAGCATCTACAGGTTGTAACTCTTCGGGATGGGCTTATTTGGGGCGGATCTACACACAGAGTAGTTTTTCAGTGGCGCTTACAGGAGGAGTAGAATATTACTTTATGTTAGATGGAGAAAGTTCGGATGAAGTTCCGATTACGGTTCAGCTTGGATGTCCTCCGGTAAATGATCTGTGCGAAAATGCCAGAAGTATAAATTTGGGATGTGGAGAAGTTTATACCGATATGGGTAGTACATATTCTGCTTCCAATTCAGGTGCAGGTCCCGGATGTACAACATCCGCATCAACTGCTCCCGGTGTATGGTATCGTTTATTAGGACGCGGTACACCATTGAATGTTAGTTTATGTGGATCTTCATTTGATACCAAACTATTTGTATACAGTGGAGAATGTGGAGACTTGAACTGTGTGGCAGGGAATGATGATGCATGTGGGGCACAATCAGAGTTGAACTTTACAGCAGCACCCGGAGCATTGTACTACATTTATGTGACAGGAAATAATGCACAATCAGGAGATTATGTATTAACGATCAAAGATGGAGGAACTGATTCTGAAGCTCCGGTTATTTCAGGTGATTCGCCTGTTTGTCCGGGGACTGAAGTTACTTTGACCGCTTCCGGTGGGGCTTCAGGTACAGGCGCAGACATATACTGGTATGCTCAACCCAATGGAGGAGGTAATATTTTAGAAATCGGGTCTTCATTGACTTTAATAGCAAACGGTACACAAACATTCTACGCAAGAAGAGAAGGATACTGTAATGTTTCTGATGATGCTATGTTTACAGTCGTTGCGGATGTGCCGGAGACATTAGGACTGGATGGAGATTCACGGACTTGTCTGGTAAATCAGAATGGATTTGTACACTTTTCAAAAGACGGTAGACTCATCGCTTCTGTAAACTCATACGGACAGAATCTGGGAAATGTAACTTCAGTGTCTTATGTACATGGTAGTCCGATAGATGTTCCGGCTTGTCAGAATCCACTCTCACCACAATTTAATACAATGGTATTGGGAAGAAGTTGGTTGATTTCTCCTGACTTTCAACCGGTATCTGATGTAACTGTGCGTTTGTACCTTGATATGGACGAGTATAATGAACTGGAGTCGCAGGCTAACATAAATCTGTCACAACAGGACGATGTATTGTCTATTGCGGATTTACAACTGTCTAAATACCATAATGAAGCTGTTCCGGCTCTGGAAAATAATTCTCCTCTGGATAATTGTACTTCCGGTCAAACGACAGCGCATGCACAACTGGCATGGGATCAGGCAAACAATTACTTCATCGGTTTTGATGCAAATGGATACTATGTTGAGTACGATATACCTTCTTTCTCGGAGTTCTGGTTACATGGAAACTCAACACTATCACCGTTGCCTGTATCATTGACTTATTTTGATGTAGACTGTTCTTCAGGAGAAGCAGAAATTTTATGGCAGACAGTTTCTGAAAACAATTCCGATTACTTCTCTGTATTGCGCAGTAATGACGGAATAGAATGGAGAGAACTGGACAGAGTTGATGCGGCAGGAACCTCAAATGAAGAACTGAATTACAGAACTACAGATTTTGCAACAATGGAAGGGATCGTTTATTACAAATTGATACAAGTAGATCTCGATGGAGAGGCGACAGAATACGGGCCGGTTTCAGCAGATTGTAAAGTCGTAAACAATGATATGAGCATTAGTTTATATCCGAACCCTGCCAATGAGAATACACTAATAAAAATTGAAAATCCAATTCAGGGAGAAGGACGTATATCCCTGGTTGATATATCCGGTAGAGCAGTGATGAACTGGGAAGTACAGTTTGATCAGACAGTTTACGTGAAGAGTGTTAGTTGCGAGGATTTTGCTTCCGGAGCATATCGAGTATGGGTTGTTTTTCCGGACGGGTCGGCTGAAAGCGTTATCATGATTAAAAATTAGCAAGGGTTAAAATGACCTTAGTCCGGGAAACTAAAAACTGTCACCCCGGAACTCCGGGGTGACAGTTAAAACAAAAAAGAGAAGAAATGGTATATCTGATTTTAGCTTTGGTTGCTTTGGGAGTTCTGCTCAGTTGTTATGTGATATTCAGTATTTCTGAATTCATGTCAGACGAAAATTTAGAAGCGCTGGATCTGAATGAAGAAGACTATTTCTAAGTTGAACAAGGTATTCACCTGTACCACCCGATAGAATGCGTTTTCATAACGTGTTTACAGTCCGGAAAGGGTCGTCTCATTTTGAGGCGGCCCTTTCACATTTGCGTAGGCAGAAGAAGGGAGGTTTCAGAAGAATCTTCGCATGAATAGCAGCGAGTCATTTTTGTTTTGACGGTTGTTTTTATCTATCTTCGCTTACTAAAAAATACACAATGCTACGTAAAAGAAAACATACATTTTGCCTGCTTGGCGTGTTATGTACAATGCTGATAGTCGGATGTTCAGATAAAAAAGAATATGCTGTTTTTAAAGGAGAAGCTCAGGGACTCAACGAGGATGTGGTAACACTTATTTCTCTTTCCGATACGATTGAAATACCTGTTGTTAACGGATCTTTTTCTGATACGCTGCGAAGTCTTGAAAAATATTATCATTTGCGAATCGGAGAAGTTGAAATTCCCGTTTATTTTGAAAAAGGAGATGATCTTACACTGACGCTTTCGGGGAGTGGGATAAATACGATTTCGTATTCGGGAACAGGAAACGAGCGGTTGAATTATTTACTTTTCAGATCAAAATCTTTTTCGGACGATGAGGTAGATTTCAAAGCACTCTTTAGCAAAGAAGAAAACGAATTCAAATCTACGCTTGAAGGAATGTTTGATGGCGTTCACAAAGAATTTGAGAAATACAAATTTTCATCGGATTTCAGTAAATCAGAATCAACAGTATTGGATTATCAGTACTATAACCTCCTGAGAAGCTATGTTTCTTATCATCCGTATTTTACCCAGAATCCCGACTTTAAGTTGAGTGATAATTTTTATCCGGAGGCTTATCGTAAGTTAGATGTAAACAATGCAGAGGATTTTGAAAAATTTACAGAGTATGCAGATTTGGTAGCAGCCATTCAGATGGAAAAATTCTATAAATCAATTGAAAAAAATTACCCGAATCTGGATGCTTCAGACTTTGCCTTTTTGGATGAAATAAAAATTGAGAAGTTGAAAAACCAGATGGTTGAACAAGCTTCTTTTTTCCTCAGTACTGCTAACAAGGACATGAAAGGAGTCTACGAAAAATTAGCAAATGCGACAACGGATGCATCTTTTAAGCAGGATTTGAGTGTAAAATATGCTCAGTTGGAAAAACTTCTTCCGGGAATGGTTTCTCCAAAGTTTCGTTATGAATCAATTTCGGGTGATTTCATCGCGTTGGATGACCTGAAAGGGAAGTTTGTCTATATTGATGTCTGGGCTACCTGGTGTCAACCTTGTAAGAACGAAATTCCGGCTTTGAAAAAACTGGCGGAAGAAATGCAAAACGAGAAGATTGTTTTTGTAAGTATCTCAGTTGACCAATTAAAAGACAAAACAACCTGGAGAAAGATGGTCGAGAAAGAAGAGTTAAGAGGTATCCAGCTATTTGCGGATAACGCATTTCATTCTTTCTTCATCCGTGAATATGCAATAGAATCAATCCCACGATTTATTCTCGTGGATGATGAAGGGAATATTGTCAATGCAGATGCTCCACGTCCTTCAGGGGTAGGTACAAAGCTGTATCTTGAAGGCGAGTTAAAGAAAAAGAAGTCTGCTTAACGAACAGCGATTTAGAAGAAAATTCACCAGTGTTCGATAGAATTTATAGAAAAGCGGGGGAGCTGTTAAGGATCTCCCGCTTTCGTTTAATTTGGTTTTGCAGAACAAAATCACGTAATTAAACAGAGCTACTTTTAGGGCGCTGATTTCTCTGATTGATTTATTGACTGCACACAGACTACGTGTTCCGTACCACCGTTCCTGGAAAGCGGAGCTGACTTGCGTTATAATCAAACTCTTTTAGGACACAGTAGTCGTAAAAAGAATAGGGGTAGGTGTAACGACCACATTTTCAGTGGTTAGAATTATTCGAAATCCATTTTGATTTATTAGTTTAGTTGCACAATAACTATAAAAGGAATAAAAGTCATGACTTTTATTCAAACGTTGTACGCAATTAAAAGATGACAAAAGAAGAACTAGCAAATAAACTTGATCAATTAAGTGTAAAGTATTGTTTTAATGAGCAAGAATATGATTTAAGCAAATTGAAATTTATTATTGTTGGTGACAATCCAGGGATAATGGAATACGAAACAAACCGATTTTTCATTGGTAGGTCTGGTCAGGATTTAAGAAATCACTTCTTGCAAAATAATCTAGTCACTGAATTTGACCAAGAATGTATGATTCGAAATAAAACTTTCATACATTCAAGATCAACAAATGATTTAGAAGCAATAAAGAGTGAGATTGGAGAAGAATATTTTAACTCAATCCAAGAAAATTGTGCGTACGAAATTGCCCAAATATCGGATGAATTCAATTTACCAATTTTAATATTCGGAAAGAGTAAAATAGGACCTGACGAACTTTTTGATAAGTTTTGGCGGTCAATTAATCAAAAAGTGAACTCCTCGAATATTCTAGTTTTTAGCCATCCTGCATATTCAAGATTTGAACAAGAATGGAATAAGTATAAAGGAAAGCTTACCTATAAGTCAAGTCTCGACCTCTTAAAACAAATTGGAAGCATTAACACAGAACAAATTAATAACAAATATAAAACCATGAAAGCAAGATTTTTCTTTGGTGATGCAACGCACAATGCTTGGCCAAAAATTTTCGTATTGACAGAAGATGGCAAATTCTATAGTGAGTACTTAGATTATATGAAACCAGCTGAAGTAAATAAGACCTTTGACTTTGAAACCTTTAAAGCTCAAGATTATAAGTGGGGTGGTTATCAATCGATCGAAGAAATTGATGAAACAAATGCTAAGAATAAGACTTTGACCAGACAATCTAATTGGGTTGCTCGATATTTAAGCTCTTTGAATTAAAAAACTGCGTACAACAAAAGCTATACGTAATACGGGGTTCGGAGAAAACTGAAAGGTCAGTAATTCTGTTCCGCCAAAACTTCGTTTTGACGTTTTATTGAATAAATTTAAAACACAAAAGCAAAGTTTTGGCTACCATTTGTGTTTAACCCTTAAAATCCCGCACTACGCATAGCCAAACCGTTGGGTATAATTAAAAAACAAACAAATGGATCCATTAGGACTTAGAGATATAATCTATGTGGGAGTCATTCTTTTGACAGGAGTGGTGACATTCTTGACAACTAAACACAATCTTAGTGATAAGATTCAGGTTACTAAAGAGAGCTTAAAAGAAGACTTAAAGAACTTAGAACTTGAAATTGAACGGTTGAAGGGAAAAGATGAAAACCAGCAACAAATAATCGACCAATTCCAGAAACAAGTACTTGACCATTTACCTGATTTATTTGAGATATTAAAAGATAAAAAAGGAAAGAGATGAATATAAATTACCAACGCCTTCTTTCCTTAAGCCAAAAGGTTAAGACAGGACAAGCAAATAAAGCCGAGAAGGACGAGTACATGGAACTGCTTTATCAGAACAATTCCATAACAGCTAAGCAATATAATGACTATAAATCAGGCAGAAACGTTGAAGATGTTTTGGGAGCTGCGTTAGTTATTGGTGGAATTGTTCTACTTGGTTATTTACTCGGAAAAGCAACAGAATAGTTAAAAATATGGGACACGCAGAATTACAAATTGAATGGTATGAGCTCACGTTAAAAACGATTGCGGCAAGGCTTTCTGAAGAAAGAGAGACTGAAATTTCTTCTGAGCAAGTCGGTATTGCCATTGCTGAACAGAATGATTTCTCTCAAAATCTCCAAGTCTTTTGGTACGTCCTAGATAATGGACTAGACATTTGGTTTTGCCGACACACAAAGCCAACGCTGAAAAACCAAAAGAGCCTGTTTTTTGCCAACGCACCTAAAAGAAAATGACAGAGTACAAGAACATACTAACGGAACTAATAAAGGACAAGGAAACTTGGAGGCAACTAAAGCCTAAACTTTCCAAATACAATGTTCACTCTGTTGACACAGGTGAAAAAGACACGAGAGCGGGAAAGATTTTTGAAGTTTTTACAAAGTACTATTTCCTTGCTTCACCAACGGAAAAGGACAACTACAAGAATGTATGGCTATTTGAAGAGACCCCGCTTGAAGCCCGAAAGAAACTAAACTTAGGAAATCAAGACTATGGAGTTGACTTGATTTTACAAGATGTGGAAGACCAGTATTTTGTTGTTCAGTGTAAGTACAAGAATGATGAAACAAGCAAATTGAATTGGTCTGCTGATAAGATTGCCAACCTTTTTGCTTTTTGCCCAAATGCAGACGGCTATATCGTTTTTTCAAATGCAATTGACCTTGACCAGATATCCAAAACAAGACATGACAACTTCACCTTCTATGGAGTCGCAAATCTGAATGAAATTGATAAAGACACACTCCATTCAATTTATACTTTGCTTGCGAAAAACCACCTGACAGAAAGGAAACTTTATAAACCTTTACCGCACCAAGAGATCGCAATTCACGAATGTGTGCAGTGGTTTACAGAAGGAGAAGAATCAAGGGGACAATTAATTCTCCCATGTGGTGCAGGAAAGACTTTCACCGCATTATGGATTAAGGAAAGAGTTGAAAGCAAGAATACTTTGGTACTTGTACCTTCTCTTGCACTTCTTAGACAGATCAAAAACGAATGGTCAAAACAGAGAAAATCAGTTTATCAATATTTATGTGTTTGCTCAGAAACAGATATTGATAAAGATGCAACAGACACCTTAGTAACTCATACCTATGAAATAGACACTAGAGTTACCACAAATGCTGAACACGTAAAATCTTTTCTTTCAAAACCATTTGATGAAAAAGTGCTTTTCTCCACTTATCATTCATTGCCAGTTATAGCTGAAGCCATAAAAGATATAAACTTTGAATTTGACTTGATTTTTTGCGATGAAGCCCACAAAACAGCAGGAGTTGGGAAGAATAAATTCAGTCTCGTACACGACAACAATCTTGTGCCTTCTAAGTACAGATTATATGCTACAGCTACTCCACGAATTGTAAAAGAGACATTAAAAAAGAAACTCGGAGATGACCTAAAGTATGCCTATGACATGAATGACCCAAACACGTTTGGGTACGAGTTTCATAGGATGACATTTAAGGATGCAATCGAAGAAAATATACTTGTTGACTATAAAATTGTCGCGATTGGAGTAAACAGTGAGGAACTGAAAGATTATATCGAGCAAAGAAGATTTGTTGACGAAAAACTTTCAATAGACGAGTTAGCCAATAACTATGCTCTCGAGCATGTGATGAAGAAATATAATGCTAATCATGGTTTAACTTTTCATTCACGAGTAAAGCTTGCCCAGGAATTTGCGGATAGACATGGCCAGTTATTTGCAGGTACCAAAACATTTTCTGTAAATGGAGAGCAACCCACAAGTTATAGAAATTTGGTGCTTGAAGAATTTAAAAATTCTGAAAAAGCCATTGTTTCTAATGCCAGATGTCTAACGGAAGGAGTTGATGTGCCCACAATTGACTTGGTGTATTTCTGCGATCCTAAAAACTCGAAAGTTGACATTGTTCAAGCAGTCGGACGAGCATTGCGTAAAAAAGAAGGAAAGAAATTAGGCTTGATTGTAGTTCCTATTTATCACTCCAAAAAGAATGAAGTCGAAAATTCAATTAGTACAGGATCATTTAAAAACCTACTTCAGGTTATCCGCTCCTTATGCGATCAAGATGAAAGGCTCCAAGACGAAATTAACTTTCTTGCATTTGGGAAAGGAAAGCGGAAATCAAAGAAAATCGACATTATTTCTTCAGGATTTATTGAAGAACAAGACAAAATCATATTAGATGGATTTGAAGAAAAACTAAAGAACTCTCTATTTGACCAGATCATTGAGAAGTCCTCCAACAATTGGGATCTATGGTATCTGAACCTTAAAAATTATTTAGAAGCCTACAAGGACTATCCTTCAAAGAAAGACGATAAGGATTTATATAATTGGATTGCAAACCAGAGAAACCGTAAGAAAAATGAAACCCTGAAAAATGAAGAACTGCGTAAGTTAAACGCAATAGATTTTGTTTGGAATGTTGTGGAATGGAAATGGGAAAGAATGTTTTCTATTTTCCAAGAGTACTCTACAGAAAATGTCTTTCCACCCTGTAAGGGAATTGACGATGATGTATTGGTTAAATGGTACAAATATCATTATAGCTGTATCCGAGATAACAAAATTATTAGTCCAGAACAGAAGAAACGATTTCTCGCAATAGACAATAAGTTTGAAGGTCCTTCCAGTAGGAAAAAGTGGATTGAACCATACAGAGAACTTGTAAACTTCAGATTAGAGAATCCCGATAAATGGCCACAGTACGACAGGGATAATACAAAATCGATTGAAAGCACATTGTACATATTCTGCCAAACCATGCGAAAAAGGTATCGTGAAAACGACCTTGGAAACTATTGGTTTGAAAAAATGACGAGTATTGACTTCAACTTTGAAGGTAAAACAGACAATTGGACACAGTATTGGCAAGAGATTAAAGCCCTATTAGAAAAGAGAAAAAGCATTTCAGTTGAAGAAATTGGGAACAATGCTTATTCATGGATTCTTCGTCATAGAAAGAAGTATGATGAAGGCAAGTTATCAGAGTATCACACAAGGAAAATAGAAGAACTCAATCTAGACCGATTCTTTGAAACTTGGGAACAAAAATTTGAAAAAGTGAAAAATTGGGTTGTCCAGAATGGGAAACTTCCAACTAGAACAACTCAAAAGGATTTTCATTCGTGGCTCGGTTCTCAAAGGGCTCGTTACAAAAACAATAGGCTGACTGACGAACAGATTGAAGCGCTCCAATCAATAAATTATGATCTTGATGCTAAAGGAAAAGAAAAGAATGAACAGAAATGGTTTGAGCGTTTAAAGCAATTTCAAGAATTTGTTGAAAAGAACAAGCGAGAACCAAGTTATTTTGGTAAGGGGTTGGAAAAGACTTTATACTTATGGGCATCAGCTCAAAGAGCAGTTAAAGCAGGAAATGCCCGTAATAGAAAACCTCTATCTAAAAAAAGAGTACAGGCTTTAATTTCAATCGGATTTAAGTGGGTCGGTGAAGGTGTGGCAAATCAACCTTGGGAAGATAGTTTTGAAGAGTTTAAAACCCATATTACTCCAGATGGTAGGCTTGTTTTGCCTTCTACCATAAATGGAGAAAGAAATATTCTTTATACATGGTGGATAAATCAAAAAATTGCCTTTGAAAAAGGAGAACTCTCAGATGATCGAGTAAAAGCCTTCAATGAAATTGGTATTGACCTTCAAAATTTCAAAAACAATTCAAAAAGAGATGGCTTTACTAAATGGGCAAATAGGTTATATGAAATCTCGACATTTATAAAGGAAAATGGAGATTATCCCAAGGCAGGTAGAGACAAGAAACAAGGGAATTTGTATCAATCGTTAGCCAGGACAAAAAGAGCTTATAGAAACAATGAACTTTCAAAAAAACAATTAGAATTATTAGCTGAATTAAATATTGAATTAGACTAATGCCAACGCTCTACAGCCACACACACACACACACACACACATTGCCAAGCAGCTCAAGCCAAC
This sequence comes from Wandonia sp., assembly GCF_984588085.1. NCBI lineage: Bacteria > Pseudomonadati > Bacteroidota > Flavobacteriia > Flavobacteriales > Crocinitomicaceae > Wandonia > Wandonia sp. The sequence continues at coordinate 733 of NZ_CFIGVI010000067.1, read as the reverse complement.
CGCACAACCCGAAGCTTGTCAAAGAGTGTGTCTGCACCAACGCACGGACAAAAAAGAATAAAGCACGAAAGCACAATAAACCCCATACGTAGTGGGGGGGGGTGGCAGTTTGAATATTAAAGCATTTAATAAACAAAGTATTGATTTGACAGTGAAGTGCCTTGAAATGCCCTACGCACCATACAATTTACCATTATACATAATAAACAGAACCCTTAATGAAATACATTTCGCTAATATTTTTTCTAGGCTATTTGAATAATTTGTCAGCACAAGACTTTATGACTGACACCTGTCATTTGAAAGGAGCTATTAAGAGTATAATTTACGAAGAACAAACATATTTTTCGCCTGATGAAATTGAGACAAGAGAAACTCTTCATTCTATTTTCAATAAACAGAATCGTACTGTAAAAATAGACAGATCACTTTATCTTGAATTTCAAGGGGAATCATTCAATTCATCTATTGAAAGGAAATTTGATGATTCCGGAGTAAGATATTCAAGTGAGATATTTCGACAAGATCACAAAGTGTTCTCTATAACGGACTTTATTTACGATGCTAATGGACAGTTAATTCAATCAAATTATTTTCATGAAAACCACAAAATGAAAGTGAATACTACTTCATATAAGTACAACGAGTTAAATCAATTAATTGAATTAAAAAGCGGTATTCAAAAATTACAAAAATCAATGGCGATTTATTTAAAATTGAATCAAACAGGATC
>NZ_CFIGVI010000066.1:0-11761 GCF_984588085.1 Wandonia sp. | reverse complement strand
TTTTTTTATCCTGCCCAATTATCCCGGTCAAGACTTCGAAAATTGATAGCTTCAGCCAGATGTTGCACCTGAATCGTTGGGCTATCATCAAGATCGGCAATCGTTCGGGACACCTTGAGAATCCGGTCATAGGCTCTTGCAGATAATCCGAGTTTTTCCATGGCTGTTTTTAGTAAATCGGAGGCTGTTGAATCGATCTTACAATACGTTTGCAGATCTGTGTTTTCCATTTGAGAGTTGGCGTGGATTCCGTTTTTTGTTTTGAAACGTTTCTCCTGAATAGATCGGGCGGCTATAACCCGATCTCTTATCGTACTACTGGTTTCTGATTTTTGTTTACCGGACAATTCGTCAAATCCGACAGGTGTGACTTCAACATGAAGGTCAATACGGTCTAATAAGGGACCTGAAATTCTGTTTAGGTATTTTTGTACAATTCCCGGAGCGCAAACACAATCTTTTTCAGGATGATTATAATATCCACAGGGGCAGGGATTCATGGCAGCAACCAACATAAACCCTGCCGGATATTCTACCGTAAATTTGGCACGGGCTATTGTGACCTGTCGATCTTCGAGAGGTTGGCGCATGACCTCTAGAACAGTTCTTTTGTATTCAGGGAGTTCGTCCAAAAACAAAACACCATTATGAGCCAGTGAGATCTCTCCGGGCTGCGGGAAACTACCCCCTCCAACCAGAGCCACATCGCTGATTGTGTGATGCGGCTTTCTGAAGGGGCGCGTGGTGATTAATCCTTTGTCAGCATTCGTTTTTCCGGCTACACTGTGTATTTTGGTCGTTTCCAATGATTCGGCGAGAGACATGGGAGGGAGTATTGTGGGTAGTCGCTTTGCTAACATAGACTTTCCTGCTCCCGGAGGCCCAATGAGTAGTACATTATGTCCTCCTGCTGCTGCAATTTCAAAGGCTCGTTTGATGGTTGTCTGCCCTTTTACGTCACTAAAATCAACCTCGTTTATGTGTATCTTATTATAAAATAACTGTTCGAGGTTGATCTGAACTTTTTCGAATGGTTGGGATTCATTAAAGAATGCTATCACATCGTTTAGGTGGTTCATTCCATATACTTCCATGTTTTCAACTACTGCAGCTTCAGAAGCGTTTTCCTGCGGGATAATAAGACCTTTAAAGCCTTCTTTAGCAGCGCGAAGGGCAATAGGTAGAATTCCTTTAACCGGTTTCAAATATCCATCGAGAGAAAGCTCGCCAAGCAGGATATATTGCTCCAGTTTCTGAGAAAGTATCTGTCCGGTGGCGGCAAGGATCCCGCAAGCAATAGGAAGGTCAAATACGGAGCCTTCTTTTCGGATGTCCGCTGGAGCCATATTGATTGTGATTTCTTTTCCCGGCCATTTAAGGTCGTTCGTACTGAAAGCAGATTTTATTCTTTGCTGACTTTCTTTTACAGCGTTATCAGGAAGCCCGACCAGATAATAATTAATTCCTCGTGTAATATTAACTTCGATAGTTATGGTAGTGGCATCAACCCCGAAAACGGCGCTGCCAAATGTTTTGCAAAGCATGTTAGGTCATTTAATAGGTTAGTGACACAAACATACAAATAAAATCCAGTTTTGACGAAAAATTAATCGTGTTTTTGTTTGTAAAACCAGCAAATCTTGTCTAGAATTGTACCAAAGGATAATTGCGAAAGGGAAATCGAAAAAGCTAGCATTAATAGCTGTGGCTAATAAATTAATCAAACAAGCCTTCGCTATTGCCAAATCAAAGTTGGTTTATGATGAAAATTACCGAAATGTAAATCCCCTATTGTTGAAAAAATAGTTGAATTTTTTCTTGGATTTTACCACGGTTCATTGTTACCACACGTTATTAATTTCTTTTGAAGTAGATATAATAATCTGTCCAATATGTAGAATTCCCAATACGTGGTGGTCCGTGTATTATAACAGCTAACCATTCAGTATCGTAAAGAATGAATTCATTATTTTTTTTTAATTCTTTTAGATTTCTATTTTCTTCTATTTCAAAACACATATCATTTTGAACAAGCTTATTCTGAAAATTACTTTCGAAATCAAATGTTTGGGTAAATTGATATGAGTAATCGTTTATAGAATCGCATGTTGTTATGAATGATTGATTCTTAAAAGAACTCAACAGTATAATTAAAGAGTCAGATAGGTCATTTTTACATCTTCTAGGTACAAAGCTATCATGCATTACTATTGAATCCGTTGTCACAGGTAAATAAACCCATTCGCTATGATAAGTAGAGTCTTGGCTAAAAGCTACTATGGAACACATCGAAAAGAGAATAGAAGCATATAAGTTTTTCATCATTATTTTTTATGTGTGGTAACTAGTGTGTATATACAGTATAGTTGTTATATCTTAATATAGTCACTGTGTAACTAAGATAATGAATCAAATGGATATTGAATGTTTTGAATATCTGAAAATATGATCGTTATGTCTAGTTCTATTGTTGTATTACTGCAATGTCCTAAAAGGGTTTGAATATAACGTAAGTCTGTTTTATTTTTCAAGAATGGTGGTACGGAACGGTGTCGTAGTGTGTGTGTAGCCAATAAATCAGAGAAATCAGCGACCAAAAAGCAGCTACTTTTATTTAGGTGGTTGAGTTCTGAAAACCATATTACGTGAAATCGGGAGATCCTTCACAGACCTCCCGATTTTCTAAAAAGTTTTATCGGACACTAGTGAAAAATAACTATTCCTTAGTTAGACATTATGCTCAATATAATCGATCAGTGAATGAATAACTTTGATATGGATTTCCTGAGCCCGATCCGCATATTGACTATAAGGTGCCCGGATTTCAATATCAACGAGTCCGGCCATTTTTCCACCGTCTTTCCCTGTTAACCCGACAACTTTCATTCCTTTTTCCTGTGCTGCAGCAATAGCGTTGAGAACATTTTCTGAGTTGCCACTCGTTGAAATTGCTAACAGAACGTCTCCTTTTTGCCCTAATGATTCAACAAATCGAGAAAAAATGAAGGCATAGCCATAGTCATTTGATACGCACGACATGTGAGAGGAGTCGGATAGACTCATAGCCGGAAGAGGTTTTCTGTTCTCGCGATATCTTCCTGTCATTTCTTCGGCAAAGTGCATGGCATCACACATAGATCCGCCATTACCACAAGACATGATTTTGCCTCCGTTTTTGATTGCATTTACCATCAGATCACCTGCTTTTTTGATTTGTTCAAAATTAGTTGGATCACTATTGAATTTTTCCAGTATTTCAGCTGCTTCAAAAAAATGGTATGCAATTTGTTTAGTACTCATACGAAAATGAATTTGTTCAAATGTAGTAAATTTCGATACTCAATTTCATAAATTAAGCTATATTTGAAACACAGCTTTAAATGCGAAAACTGTAAAACATGAGAAAAAGTCTACTAACTTTAATGCTATTAACGCTGTCCCTGAGTGTGTTGGCACAAAAGAAACCAGCGAATTGTTTCCAGAAGATGGAAGCAGCTTTTAAAGAAAGAGGAGCTTACACGATAGCAGATGAGATGCACCGAAATGTTATTATTTCTTTCTTCGAAGGAGATGATGATGTAATGTGTGTGAATGGAAAAGTGCGCGTTGAAAATGGAAAAATCAGTTCGGTTTTTCTTCAGTACAGTGATGCTACCTACGAATTAATGGACGTGAAGTTCTACAACCAAAGCAAACAAAATCCGGGTATATCAAATGGTATTTCGGAAATGATTTATACTGCTGACGGACAAAAATTGAAAGTTGTTTTTATCGAGCAACTTCGCCCGAAAAAGAAACAGTTTCAACAGGCAGTTATTCCTGATGATTTGTAGTCAAAAAGATAATATATTAAGAAAGAGTCCGAGAGGACTCTTTTTTTATTGTTAGAATTTTATGCGTAATTGAACGCCAATATCTGATTTCCTGTTTCCTGTTATTGTTTCTCCGGCAGATCCGATTGCCTGAACATTTTCATACAGGAAAATACCATATTTAATCCATAAGTCAAATCTTCTGGCAAATGTCCATCTCATAAGAGCATAAGCGCGCATCCCCGTTCCGGAATGGGCGGGGATATAGAAAACGTTCAACATATTGTTTTCAAAAGCGTAGATTCGTGAATCATAACCATCGGTGTCGAAGAGGGCGTATCTCAAACTGATATCAACAGGAAAGTCCTTTGGTTTGTAAACAATGTCCTGATAAAGCAGTACCCCTTTTTGTCCGGGACTGCTGGGGCGTGTGACGGTAACATATTCGATTCGCGATTTCAACGTGATAAATTCACTTGCCCGGAACGCAAGGTTGAGTCTGTAATTACGTTGTTTAACGTTCTCAATTTCCGTAATCGTTCCATCTTCAAAACGACTGTTCCGCATTCTGTTTTGTTCCCGAAAACGAGCATAAATCTCGAAGTGTCGCGAGGGTTTAAAGGTGAGCTGACTTAAAAACTCACTTCCTGTTGATGGAGCATCTACCTGAAATTTTAACCAGGGAAATTTAAAGAAGTCGATATAGGAATTCAGTAACCATTTGCCGGACAGTCGCCAGGATAACCCCAGAAACATACCGCTCTCATTCTGACTTCTGGATCCTTCACGAAATCCCTGCGAATAAAATGTGTGAAAATCTTTAGGGTAGTGACGATAGAGTGCACTTAAAGCTACTCTCGTGTCTAATGCGATCATTGCACCTTGTAAAAACCCAATGGCTCCGGAACCGGAGCGGACTATTTCACCAAATACATTAGTGTTTTTAATGACATACGAGTAATCTGCGCTGATGTTTAGTAGGTTTTTTCCCCGAAAATCAAATTGATTATAGGGCTGGAGAGGTCTTTCAAAAGAAGAGTTATAGCTATGATGGATGACAGCAATTCCACTAGTAAAACTTGTACTTTTGTACTGAACATAACCACCAAAAATGCGTTCCTGTAAGGCGTTCTTTCTTGCAATCTCGGAATGTGTTCTGTGTAGCCCGGTCATGTTGATTGCCGAAGCAAATTGTTCTTCCTGATTGAGTGTGTCTAATGTTTCTTGTAAGGTAGCATCCACTTTTTTTACAGATGCAAAAGCGGTAACACTAAACTTACCTACTCCGGCTTCAACAGCCGCACCACGAAGAAAACGGGTTTCATCAACTGAAGCATAAGGACGTAATCCGCGGGCATTCTTTTTTATATTGACCACATCGGCTGTTTTGTTGAAAGCATAACCCGACCAAAAATTAATTCCCTGCCCAATTTGTAATTGATAATCTCCTAAAGCAATGGAACGAAGATATTTACCTCCCTGATAAAAGGCGTGAGCGGAGTAAAAATCAAAACCATAGGGATTGGAGCCCCGAAAGAAGGATTCTCCCGGATCTTTTTCCATGGTTACCCCAATACTGAAATTGTTGCGGTAGGTAAAACGGGTTCGCATATAATATCGATCCGGATTTCCGTGGTAATAGGAGTTTGAATTTTCAAATACTGAATCAGGAACATCCTCGTATCCTTTCTTCTGTTCAATATTTCGTTGATAGCGGAGTAAAACTTCTCCTTTCCCAAACTTTAGCATTTCTTTGAGGGAAACGTGTAACTGGTCAAATTTATCATCAACCCGTATAAAAGGGAGTATCATTTCTATTGTTAACAGATCCCAATAGGGGACAGCTTGTACCTCGTATATACTGATTAGCTTCCCGAATTTTTTTCGGTGATTGATTAAAGATACAATTTGTACTTCTGTTAGTAATCCAAGTGCTCTCAACTCTTCTCCGTCTGTCTTGTTGAGGTTTATTGGGTTATCAAAGTAAAAGTGAAGTTCCTCAGTGATTTGTTCCAGTACGACATTTTCGGATTCAAGATTTTCTGCCAGATATTCTATACGTTGCTGAATAATCTCATTTTTTTCTTCAAATTGTGCGTTTGCGCAGAACGAAAGAAAAGAGAATAAAAGAATAAAGATGATATGTCGATAGTAGATGATCATGTACCCCAGCAATAATGAATGGAGACTCCGGTTGTAAAACCGATAATCTGCTTGTAGCTTGATGCCAGATCAATACGTAACCCTTTCAGATTATAACCTAAGCCAAAACTAATTTCCAATGGAGAGGAATGAACCCCCGCACGCAGGAATAACTTTTCAATAGGTTGATACTCTAGTGCACCCTTTATCTGTAAAGGAGATACAATACTTTTTTCAAATTCTGTAGATGCCGTTAGTTTTTGACTGATGATATAACTTGCTCCCAAACGGATTACAGAAGCAAATCGTTCGTTTTGATAGCTTGCAAATCGGGTTCGGGTGATATTATAGATGCTCGCTCCAATGACCCATTTTTTGCCGATTCGGGTAGCTAACCCAAATTCTCCGCTGATTCCATGTTTTGTTCCATATCCTCCGGGGATACTTACATTCAGGTAGTTGATCTGTATACCCATTGCTATATAATCAGTGAGACGAAGAGAGTATCCTGCCCCTGCGCGTGCAGAACGATAATTTTCAAACCCGCTGAATTGAGCTCCGGCTGATATCGTTCCCTTTTTTAATGGTTGGGCAAATGTTAGTCCCTGATAATTTAATTCACGAAGAAAAAAACGATTTTCATAATAGACTCCCACGCCTCCTTGTTCGAGATAACCTAACATACCGGGGTTGTGATGGTAAGCCCAAATGTCATTTATTGTTACTGAAGTATGTCCAAGTGCAGCGGAACGAGCACCTAATTTATAGAGTTCCTGAGCAGTTGTTCCAGTAATAAAAAATACAAAAACCAGTAATAGAATTGAGTAGTAAATTTTCATGCCGGTTGTGTTGAAACAGAGTATGTAACAGGCAATTTACTAAAATTTATTGAAATTAACGAAGTTCGGAATAGAAGCAAAAAACCGGGCGAAATAGTACTGCTTCGCTCGGTTCTTCGCATTCAGGTGTTTATTTATTGATTTTTGTTACCTTAAATTCAGTTCTTCTATTCGCCTGGTGTTCTTCTTCCGAGCAAGGGGTTTTGTTAGAACATTGATTGACCAGTTGCATTTCTCCATATCCTTTACTACTTACCCGTTTTTTGCTGATGCCTTTACTAATCAGATAGGAAACAGCAGAGTTGGCTCTTCGGTCTGAGAGAACAAGGTTGTAATTGTCAGCCCCTCTTGAATCTGTGTGAGAACTTAACTCAATTTCGATCTGAGGATTATCCTGAAGTAGTTTGACAAGGTGATCCAGCTCTTTTGCCGCATCAGGACGAATATCCCATTTGTCAAAATCATAGTAAATGTTTTCCAGAACGATGGGTTTGTTAATGATTATTTCTTCTACTTCAAAATCAGCATAAAAATCTTCCGAGTATTTTTTACCCAGTGTAGAAATGTTATCTGTTCGCGTAAAACATCCTTCTTTTGTGCAGAGTAACAGGTATTCGGATTCAGGCTCAAGTTGTAACCTGAATTTTCCCTCCTCATCACTTTGCATTTCAATAACATTGCCGCTGGTAGCTTCTGTAATCCTAATTGTTACGTTGCTCACAGGAATCGGAGTTCCTTTTTTTCTGGTAAACCCGTATAGGTTAAAAGTGGGAGGTTTTTTGGTGAAGGCATAGATTTTGTCAGCTTGAGTACGGGATGAAGAGACAAAACCGGTGATGTTATCTTCATTTAGTGAAAAGGAAAAGTCGTCTTTAGAAGAGTTAAGCGGATAATTTAAGTTTTCCGGAGTAGCCCACTCTTCTCCCGTAAAATACGTAATAAAAACATCCAGTCCACCCATTGAATTGTGAGAATCAGAAGAGAAATACAGAGAGCCGTCACAGTGGATGTAAGGAAACATTTCATTCCCTCTGGTGTTGATTGTTTCTCCGAGATTTTCCGGGGCAGACCATTTTCCGTTTTTCAGTTCAGATTTATACAGGTCCGTTCCTCCTATACCTCCGGGCATATCGGAGACGAAGTAAAGTGTTTTTCCGTCCTCGGATAAAGTTGGATGTCCTACAGAATAATCATCACTATTAAAGGGATATTCTTCAAGATTTTTCCATTTACCATCTACCAAACTGGCTTTAAATATTTTCAGATTACAGATATTTTCATCGTTTGTTATTCGTTTGTTTTTGTAGTAATTACTTCGAGTAAAATACACGGTTTTACCATCCTTTGAGAAGGTTGCCGGGCCATCATGAAATGATCCGTTGATGTCGCCTTTAAGTGCAGACGGAGGAAGCCAGTTTCCGTTTTCTCCTTTTTCCATATAGTAAAGATTCAGGTAGGACTTTCCCGTCCATTGGCTTTTCCTGTTTCCTGAAAATACTTCTTTATCTGCTGTAAACACAGTTCCGTTGTTATACGTTACGGTTCCAAATGAGTTCGAAAAGTCATCCGTAGGAACCGGAGTTAACTCAAACAGGGTTGTGTCAATATAACGCTCATCAACTGATTTGCAGGAAGCCAGGAGTAACTGAGCTAACAGATCATTTTCGTTGAATGCTAGGTATTTTTCTATCCAGGGAATAGCTTCCTCGTATTTACCGGTTTCCATGAGTACTTTCGCGTAATTCAGGTAATCTATAGCCGCAGGGGAAGGCCTGTTGACTACTTTACTGAAATAGGATCCGGAGATTTCCGGACTACTCATTTTCATATAGGAAATAGCCAGACTTCTTTCTGCTTTTTCGTTATTCATTTTGTTATACGCTTTTGAGTAGTGTTTGACTGCATTGGCGTATGCGTAATTGTCGAAATAACGGTCTCCTTTTCTCATGTGGTGACCACTACATCCTATCAGCATTCCAATGAGGAATAAAGAGGATAATATGGGTATAAACTTTTTCATAAGGCAAAATTTTAAAAGTATCGGGGTGTTTTAGTCTTGATCATGTCTTTTCCGAAATCAATTCCTATCATGATTTCATGTGAACCGGATGAGTGTCTCCGCAATTCGGAAAAAGTGAGATCGTATGCATACCCGATTCGGAAATAATTATTGGATTGATATTCAAGAAGGATTACTCCGGCATCTCCTGATCGGAAAGAACCACCGATCCAGAACATATCCTTAATGAGGACTCCTAAATTTATATCTGCCTGCATTGGAGCATGAGGGAGATATTTTAACAGGACAGAGGGTTTCAGTTTCACATTTTCCGATACTTTGAAAATGTACCCCCCTGTCAGCAGATAGTGCCGATTCAAAAAAGACGATTTATTCAAATTCAAGGAGAAATCACGTCCTTTTTCATACGCAATTAGCGTGGGAATGGAAAATCCGGCATACCAGTTTTTATCTGTGTAATAAATCCCGAAACCAAAGCGGGGAAGTATTTTACTACTGACATTATTCATGAAAACCTGATCATCTGTGTCCCAGATGGTGAGGGAGGTCAACTCGGCACTAAATTGCGATATTCCGGCACTTATTCCGAGGGCAAGACGTCCGTTTTCACTTACCCTGATTCTGTAGGCGTAATTGGCCAGAATAGAGTTTTGTTTGGTGACTCCTATTTGGTCATTGAAGTAAATGAGTCCTAACCCCATTTTCTGACCAGCCAGAGGACCGTCAATCGCACCGATTACCGTTTGGGGTGAGCCTTCAAATCCGACCCACTGTTTTCTGAAGCTAAACGTTGAAGTCCAGTATTTGTGTGAGCCGGCGTAAGCAGGGTTCAGATACAGACCATTAAACATGTACTGACTAACCATCGGATCCTGTTGTGCGTAGGAGCATCCCGCTCCTCCCACAATAAATAGTATACTAATGAGTAAAGTTTTCATAACATTTCATTTTTGGTCAATTTTATCTTCTTAAATCCACGTACCCTTTGAGGGTGATTGTTCCGTCAGCACTTTCGACATGAAGAATGACAAAATAGGTGGCGTCAGGAAGAGTTTCTCCCCGATTGTTATCGCCATTCCAGGTGTTGTCGTAATTGCTGCGTTGGTAAACGATGTTTCCCCATCGGTTGTAGATGGTAAATTCATTGGATGGATAACTCTCAAGTCCCCGGATAACGAAGAAATCATTCTTACCATCACCATTTGGTGAGTAACCGTTCGGCATTTCGAGAATGTCCGGTTGAATAAGTAGCACAGATGCAAATCGGGAACATCCGTTCATGTCAGTTACTGTCAGAGAGTATTCCCCGGCTTGTAATCCGGTGATCGAAGAGGAACTGTCTCCTGTACTCCAGGAGTAATAATAGGGAGCGGTACCTCCGGAAACGAAGGCGTCAATATATCCATTGTCGTTTCCATAAGGGAATACATTAAAAGCCGAGTTGTAAAGTGAAGGATCCAGCTCTAGATCCAGATATTCAGGTTCTGAGATAACAATACTCAGATCAACAGTACATCCATAAGTGTCAGATACGGAGACTGTATAAATTCCGGGTGATAAACCTCCAATTGTAGACTCTGTTTCTCCGTTAGACCATTGGTAAGAATATGGAGCGTTTCCATTTAAGACAGTTACTGTAGCTGAACCGTTGTTTCTTCCACTACAATTTACATTTTCTCCCTGTATACTGGCTAATAAGTTACTTTCAGAAGAGATGGAAAGATTAATCGTTCTTTGACAACCATTTGCATCGGTAACGGTAAGCGAATATTCACCGGAAGGAACATCTGTAAGGTTTATTTCTGAGCTTCCATTACTCCAAGCGTATGAATAGGGCGCTACTCCTCCGCTTACCTGAGTGGCTATAAAACCATTAGAGGCTTCACAGGTAGCACTCGTTACCTGACTCTGAATAATTAATTCTGTCGGTTCGATTACTTCGCCAGTGAATTCAAAGCTACAACCGTTTGCATCTGTAATGGAAAGACTATAGATACCGGCATTCAGATTGTTCACATTTTGGGAAGTAGCTCCGTTACTCCATTGGAATGCATAGGGAAGAGTACCTCCGGATACTTCTGTTTGTATTGCTCCGCTGTTTCCACCGTTACATAACACAGGCATTATTTCGCTTGCAAGTGTTAATTGATCGGGTTGGGAAATAGTTCCTGAAGCCGTTCCTAAGCAACCATTTGCATCTGTGACGATCACGGAATAAGTTCCCGGTGAGAGTCCGGAGAGATCTTCAGAGTCGGAACCATTGGACCATTCATAGGTATATGGAGTAGTACCGTTGTTAACAGTTAGATCCATTGAACCATCTTCAAAATCATAACAAGAGACATCCTCTGAGCTGATAACTGGTTCAGGAAGAGGGTGTATTGTAACGGTGAATGAACAAGTAGAAACGTTTCCTGAAATATCCACTGCTTCATATGTGATGGTAGTTGTTCCAACGGGAAAAGTTGATCCGCTGGCCAAGCCACTTGTTCGGGTTATTGTGGCTATTTCACAGTTGTCACTTGCAACCGGTTCTGAATAAGTAACCACAGGGTCACAACTGAAAATAGGTGCATTACATGAAATTTCGGGAAGTTCATTGTCAATTACTTCGATAGTAAATGAACAGAATGTTTCATTACCGGCTGCATCAATAGCTGTATACATAACAGTTGTTATTCCCGGTTCAAAGAACACTCCCGGACTATGAGAGCCGGATATGCTTGCGTTTGCACAATTGTCAATTACTGTAGGTTCATCCCAATTTACGATGGCTCCACAACTTCCATTGTCGGTGTTAACAGAGATTGCGGAAGGACAATCTACGATTTCCGGTAACTGGTTGTCTTCCACAATTACGTCGAAAACACACTGTACACTGTTTCCTGAACCGTCTGTTACGGTCCATGTCACAATTGTTGTTCCGATGTTGAAAGCTACTCCGTCAA
>NZ_CFIGVI010000065.1:0-11762 GCF_984588085.1 Wandonia sp. | reverse complement strand
AAAATAAAAAGTAGAAGAAAGAAAAGATAAAAATTTTCAGAGAGAGGAGATGTATTAATCGTTATCAGACACAATAAACAAAAAAGCGGTGTGAATTCATCACACCGCTTTTTTGTATTAAATAGACAGTTTATTCTATTTGTTCACAACAACTCTGAAAGTTGAAGCTTTACCATCTTCAAAGTTCATGTTGAATGTGTAAGTTCCATTTGTTAAAGAACTTAAGTCAACGCTAAGTGTTTGTGATGCATTAAGAGTAACATTTTCTGTAAGTACAGTTCTTCCTGCTACATCAATAACTTGTAGAGTTGCTGCTCCTTCAAGGTTTTGTAATGGAATAGTAATAACATTCTTAGCTGGGTTAGGGAATGGAGTAACCTCAACCAAATCGTCCTGATGTGCTAAACCTACTGTCTCAGCATCAATGAACTTGGCAGCAATTGCCGGTGTTCCATAGTAATCAGTAAATCCAAGACCAAAATCAGTGGTCTTTATTAGCATATAAGGCTGACGGTTGATGAAATCAATGTTTCTGTAATAATTGGTATTGCTGTCAAATGAGAAATACACTTCTGCATTATCAGTTTCTGCACAGAAAATGTAACGTGTGTTATCTTCAAGCAAGATAAAGTCTCCATCCGCGTTTCTAAGTGTAGTAGAGACATATTCTCCACTTACTTCTCCATTGTCAAAACTATATTCACCATCTCCAACAAAAGTGATTTCAGCACTTCCGAAAGCAGGATCATCTAGATCATCAAATGGTCCCCATTGCCATACTGAAGTATATACATATTCCCCGGCAATTGACTCATCTCCTGACTTTGAGATGGCAAAATCAATTCCATCAACAGCTAATCGTGACGCATTGGCGTCCGAGAAAACGATACATGCAGCAAAACTGGTAGCGTCCTGTGCACGCAACCCGTCACCGGCAACTAAATCTCCGGTAGCATCGACACGTGCATTTGCATATTTTTGATTATCGTTGATGTGGAACGAAGTAATAACCTCATTATCGCCTGGGTATTCATCTGTGTTTCCTGCCAGACTGGTTGTGTATGTAATTGTATACAATCCCGGATCATAAGTTGTCATTGAAAATTCAGGAAGAGATACATATAAACTGTCTCCTGAATCTATACTCAAAGCGGTAGCAGATTCGTTATATACTTCAGAACCTCCGAATTCAACTACCACATTAAAGATACCATCTGTCTGATCTATAGCTCCGTAGTTGAATACCCATGCTGCAGGTACATACGAAAACTCAGAACCATTTTGTGCTAACAATGAAGGAATAGATGTTTTTCCTGTATGTACAATGTCTTTGTTGTAGATTCCAAAGTCGTAGTCAAACAGATTGAGTTTGTTTCCAATGAAAACTTCCACTGGATTTCCGGCATCAAGCTCAGCCCGGATCATTGCTCCTGTACTTTGACCGATCATGATAACAGGAATATCAACACTATTTCCATTATCTCCTGCAGCCATCGGAATCGGCTCTCCGGGTTCGTTGTTAACAATGATCACAGCAATTGCATTTGCAACAGCAGCATTGAGAGCTTTGTCTCCGAATTCACAGTTTCCACGATAAACAATAGCAACTTTTCCGGCTACATCTAAAGAATTAGAAAGAGCCTGACATCCTAGGGAGTCTCCGGCTGTACCATCATCTACAATTTCAACAAAACCCTGAACACGGTTCGCAGGAAGTGTAAGATCAGGAGTTAATGCCCAGTCAGCTTCTTCGAAACTGTAATCTCCTTCTATCGACACAGGGTCGAGAACGTTGAAGATCACCTGAGCCGAACCAACGGTAGCCGTAACAACAGCCAATAAGCTTAGTAATACTTTTTTCATGTTTTTCGTTTTTGATTTACTGGACACTAAATTAAGGAAAAATAAAATCAATTTGAAATAATTGTAACCTAATTTTACTCTTTAATTAAGAGATGATGATAGGTGAAAATGAATTATGATCGGTTTATTTGCAGGAAGAGGGTAATTCTTTTTCCATCATAAAGTGTTGGATTTCACCGAATAAAAGATGTGATTTTTCTACAAGTTTATAACCTCCCCGTTGATAAAATGAAACGGCTTTTTCCCGTGCCTGCAAAATAATCTTTGATTTGTTTTTCTTAATAGCTTCCTTTTCAGCGGACTGTAGTAGTATGTTCCCCAATTTTTTGCCTTTAAAACGATGGGAAATTGCCATAAATCGAAATTGATTAACAGCAGGGTCTTCGGTAGTGTCCATTCTGAGTACCCCTGCCATTTCACCATTTATAAACAGGGCAAAATGACTAGCCTGTGCATCAGATGGGTCTTTTTCTGAACCTCTTGGTTGTTGCCAGGGTTCTCTTAGTTCTTTATAGCGGATTTCATAATAATTTTCCCATTCTTGCTCATCTTGGGGAGAGCGTATTTCAATAAGATCCATAGGTAAATGCGATTCCGGTGACACGTTTAGTAAGACGACCCTCTATTTTTTCTTCCCGAATTAGTTTTTGAGCGCTTTCCTCTCTAAACACTTCGCGCAGATTTTTTATAATAGCACAGGGAACAAAGACTTTTCTTAACTCTTTATTCAAGGTCTCAGCCTGCCACAGTATTACTTTTTGTTGAAGCAGTTCAGCTAATTCAAAACGATGATCAACCCGAACCTGGTTATTGATAAATCGCTTGTCTTTCAATAATTCTTTTGCTTCGAGTACGGTCACTAATTTCTCAAAATGTACCTGGCTTCCGATTGCAAATGTAACTTCTTTGTCATCCTTCGTTTTAAAGAGTTCACCGTAAGGAGCAATATTGGGGTGAAGAGAACCGATACGCTGAGGAATATGCTTATTCATAAGATAGTTGGATGCCTGATTGACCAGACTACTAATAGCTGCGTCATAAAGCGAAACATGAACGACTCCGCCTTTTCCTGTACGTTGACGGTTGAGCAATGCAACAAGTAGACCTTCTTTCAGGTGATGGGCGGCAAGTACATCTATAAAAGCTACAGGCATTTTAACGGGGCCGCTTTCGGGAGTTCCATTCATAGACATGTAACCGGTTTCTGCCTGCAAAATTAAATCATAGGCGACACGATCAGACTCTTCTCCGAATCCGGAAATTTTACCAATCAATAGTCCGGGATTGAGTTGAAGTAGTGTTTTATCTGTGAGATTAAATTTTTCCTGATCTCCCTTTTTGAAGTTCATTACCACAATGTCAGCCTTTTTCATCAGGTTAAGGGCCTCATACCGATCTTCTTCTTTTTTGAGATCTAACCGAATATACGTTTTATGATAATTAACACTTGAAAAATAAGCCGAAACGGAACTGTCCGCTTTTTCTGTAGGGAGTTTCCATGAACGGGTTACATCCGGGTGTTCAGGATGTTCAACCTTCAGAACTTCAGCTCCGAGCTCTGCAAAGAACATTCCCACATGTGGTCCGGCAAGAACCGTTGCCAGTTCAACGACTTTTAATCCCTT
The DNA here is from genome assembly GCF_984588085.1 of Wandonia sp. Classification (NCBI taxonomy): domain Bacteria; kingdom Pseudomonadati; phylum Bacteroidota; class Flavobacteriia; order Flavobacteriales; family Crocinitomicaceae; genus Wandonia; species Wandonia sp. The sequence goes on along the minus strand of NZ_CFIGVI010000065.1, from coordinate 8,274 downwards.
GAGCATAAATTTCTTTTTTACAAAAGTTGCAAAAATGCATAGCAAAGACAAACATCTTAACAAATAGTATAGAAATACTTTTGTCCTGCCTCATTCGGAAAGTGATACGTGAAATTTAGTGTATATTTAGCGGCTGTTATATTTTCTCATTCAAATTTTATACGTTCGGTAATGACTAATATTGAATTTATCCGCTTGTCAATCGCTGTTTCACCCAAACAAATTTCCGCAACAATTGATTTGCTTACTGAAGGTGCAACGGTTCCTTTTATTTCCCGGTATAGAAAAGAAAGAACAGGAGGGCTGGATGAAGTTGAAATTACAACTATTCGTGACACTTTAAAAAAGTGGAATGAATTAGTAGATAGAAAACAAAGTATTCTGTCAGCCATCGATGAACAGGGATTGTTAGGGGATGATCTGAGGAATAGGATAGAGAATTGTTATTCGGCGACGGAGTTGGAAGACCTGTATTTACCCTATAAACCCAAGAGGAGAACAAAAGGTCAGGTAGCGAGAGAGCTAGGGTTGGAGCCGTTAGCAAAAATGATAATGTCACAACGAGGTGGTGACCCGGATGTGATGGCAGAGCGCTTTGTGAATCATGATGTCCCTGATGTAGAAGATGCAATAGCCGGAGCAAAGGATATCATTGCCGAATGGATTAATGAGAATACGTTTGTACGTTCGAGGTTACGACAGTTGTATGAAAGGAAAGCCGTATTGAGTGCTACTTTGATTAAAGGAAAAGAAGAGGAAGCGCAACTGTATAAGGATTATTTTAAACACGAAGAAAAATTGCAGCGATGTCCATCTCACCGTTTTTTAGCGATTATGCGTGGAGCAAAAGAAGGCTTTTTACGTGTAAAAGCCCAACCGGATAAAGAAGAAGCTGTCGAAATTATTGAAAGAGCAGTTGTGAGAGGGAGCGGTAAGGATGCAGATTGCGTTGCAGATGCCGCTAAGGATGCTTATTCAAGGCTACTTGCTTCTTCACTTGAAAATGAAGCATTAGCAGAAATGAAGCAAAAGGCCGATGAAGAAGCAATAGGAGTTTTTGCGAAAAACCTGAAACAATTGCTTTTGGCATCTCCATTGGGTAGTAAACGAATTCTGGCAATTGATCCTGGATTTAGAACAGGCTGTAAAGTCGTCTGTCTGGATGAAAATGGGAGTTTGCTTCACAACGAAACAATTTATCCGCACCCTCCTCAAAAAGAAACAGGAAAAGCGGCTTCAAAAATAAGCCAGTTAGTAGAGACCTATAAAATCGAAGCGATTGCAATTGGTGATGGAACTGCCGGAAGAGAAACAGAATATTTTATCAAACAGATTCGATTCAGAAATGATGTACTGGTTTTTGTTGTCAGGGAAGATGGGGCTTCGATTTATTCCGCTTCTTCGATTGCAAGGAAAGAGTTTCCGTCTTTTGATGTAACGGTCAGGGGATCTGTTTCGATAGGTAGGAGATTAATGGATCCTTTGTCTGAATTAGTGAAAATTGATCCTAAGTCGTTGGGAGTAGGTCAGTACCAACATGATGTTGACCAAAAGAAATTAAAAGAAGCGTTGGATGATGTAGTTGTTTCTGCTGTAAATAGTGTAGGAGTCGATCTGAATACGGCCTCACCCTATTTATTGTCGTATGTTTCCGGTTTGGGAATGTCGCTTGCTGAGAATATTGTGAAATACAGAAGTGAGAACGGTGCTTTTGTCAATCGGAAAGAGTTGAAAAAAGTACCGCGATTAGGAGAAAAAGCGTTTGAGCAATGTGCGGGATTTTTACGGATCAGGAAAGGGGATAATCCATTGGATAATACAGCGGTTCACCCTGAATCATACGGAATTGTAGCTTCTTTTGCTGCAATGAAAGGTAGTAGTGTAGAGGAGTTATTGGGGAATGAGAAAGTACTGAAAGAATTGGAAAGTACAAAGGACCTTACATTTACTGAACATGATATTTTGAATGAATTGAAAAAACCGGGAAGAGATCCGCGAAAGACAGCTAAAGTTTTGGAATTTGACAAGTCAGTTCGAACGATAGATGATCTTTTTGTTGGTCAGAAATTACCGGGTCTGGTAACCAATGTAACGAATTTCGGAGCATTCGTTAATATCGGAATAAAGGAAAACGGATTAATTCATAAATCACAGCTTGCTGACGTGTATGTCGAGAATCCAGCTGACTTTATAGCATTGCATGAGCATGTAGAGGTGGAGGTGCTGGAAGTGGATAAAAACAGGAAAAGGATTGGGTTAAAAAGACTTTCCTGAAGAAAATACTACCTTAGCTACGTAATTACTCTGTAAAGATGAAGAAGATGTATACCTGGTTCAAGAATTACCCGAATGTATTGTTTTTCTTTTTTGTTGCTGTAATGACAGTGTCCTACTATGACGGTGTTTTGGAAAAAGAACCGATGAACATGCATTTGTGGCGACAGACAGACTGCCTGTCTTTAGCTCGTAATTATGCCAATGGAGCAGCATTTGCCGAACCGGAGATTGATATATTACTCGCAGATAAATTAACTACCGGAAAAACAGCCGGAGAGTTTCCTGTTTTGTACTATTTGGTAGGAAAAACATGGTCCGTGTTTGGGGAGTCAGTCATGTTGTACAGAGTGTTCTACCTTTTAATATTGTTGTCAGGAGTATTTGCTTTGTTTAGAACATTATTATTGCTCAATTTTGGAAATTTCTGGTCGACAGTATTGAGTTTATTGTTATTTACCTCTCCTGTATTTGTTGTGTTTGGAGTAAGCTTTCTAACGGACGTCCCTGCTTTTTGCTTTATTCTGATAGCTTTTTACTTTCTTGTGCGATCGATTCGGATTCCCTGGGCAAAATACTCCTTGTGGTGGGCTGTGTTATTTTTTGCTTTGGCAGGACTTATAAAAGTATCCAGTTTGATATTATTTGTCTTTTTGGGTGCAGCTTTCCTTATCGAATTACTGGGGAAAAAACTGAGTGAAGGAGGAAGAGTTTTTCAACGCCCCGGAGCTACTTTTCTTGGGTTCGGAATAGTGATTTTGGCTGTCTTCTCTTGGTATTTTTATGCTTCCCATTACAACGAACAGCATCAGTTTAAATACACATTCAACAGTATATATCCTTTGTGGTTAATGGATGAAGCAGGATTGGCCAAATTGTGGGATGGGATGAAAACAACGACTACGATTATTTTCTTTAGTCGCCCCATGATCGGACTTATTGTATTGTTGCCTCTTGTCAATTTGTTGTTCTTCCGAAAGTTACCATTGATTATATCGTTGGGGAATATTTTTGTTTTTACGGGAGGTCTTCTTTATTTCCTGTTGTGGGCACCTCTTTTTGAAAACCATGATTACTATTACATCCCTTTATTGATTTTGTTTGTTTCCTCATTTGTCCCCTTCTTTTACTGGTTAAAAGAACGAAAAGAGAAGATTTACAGGTCACCTGTACTAAAGGTTCTTTTTGTACTGTTTCTCGGATACAATTTTGTCTATTGTTTAAGTGTTGTAAAATTGAAAACCAGAGCAGCGGAAGGTGACTTTCCTGTTGTAGGAAATGAACAGTTTGTAGGAATGATGAGATGGGTGAACTGGGATGTGTCTGCAAATTGGTGGCGTTACAAAGTGATTCTTCCTGATCTTGAAAAAGCAGGTATGCAACCCGATGATAAAGTAATTTGTTTATCTGATTATTCATTTAGTGTCTCTCTTTATTTTTTGAATAAAAGAGGTTGGACAAATTTTATGCATTATTCATCAAAAGAAGAGATAGATCAGTTGATTGATGCCGGGGCAAAATACCTGTTTATTACAGATCCTGCACAGTTGGAGCTTGATTATATTCAACCGTTTTTGGAAAAACCTTTAGGAGAATTTAAAGGTATCCATGTTTTCACGCTTGCCGGGTAAGACGGCTTCTTTTTCACTGTACCGGGGATCGTCGCAATAAGGGAGTTTAATCAGATGGCCAACTTCTATTGTGTAAACGCCAAATTCTTCCGTAACAATACCGGTTATTTTATAAATCCCATTTCCTCTGAAAGGATAGCGTCTGGCAAATTCAGGAAAGTGAACCGTGTCAAAATAATTTCCCTCCTGATCAATGAAGGTGCCAAAAAACATATGCTCTCCGTATGTGGTACGGGTACGTTTCGTAGTGACCAGATACCCATAACGACAGACTTTTAAACCACGTTTTCTGTGTAGTTGCTCAAAGGGTTGTATCAGAGGAGGAATTTTATCCTTTAGTAACAGAAAAGGAGAGCAAAGTGGGAAACCGAGTAATTCCAATTGTTCGAAAGCTTCTTCCAGCCGATCTTCATCCAGTGACGGTAGAGTGAAATCTTTTACAGGACTTTGAAATAATAAGGGTTGGTGTTGTTCGCCTTTTTTTCTGTTGTGATACACGTGCGCTTTCCATAACAATTCTTTTCTGGACTCAGGAAAGTCGCGAAAACCTCCTATGCGAATGATTAAGAGTAGTTGTTCCAGCGGAAGTTGAATGCGTTGTGTAAGATCCTTAAAGTTTTTAAAGCGGCCGTTAGTGGTCCGTTCAAAAAGTAACCGATCGATTACTTTTACTTCAATGCCGGACACCAGTTGAAAACCAAGATAAATTGTTCTGCCGGAAATAACACTTTTATAATTGCCGTAATTTACAGAGGGTGGTTCTATTGTTGCCCCGAGTTTTCGGGCTTCGTGTACATAAAACTCCGTTCTGTAAAAACCACCAAAATTATTGATAGTAGCCAGCATATACTCAAGCGGATAATAAGCTTTCAGATATAAACTTTGATAGCTCTCCACTGCATAAGAAGCGGAGTGTCCTTTGGAAAATGCATATCCGGCAAAGCTTTCTATTTGTCTCCATACTTCCCGTATGATCTCTTCGGGGTAGCCACGTTTCAGACAGTTTTCTCTAAAAGTTTCCCGGATCTCATGAAACTCACTCCGCGAACGAAATTTTCCGGACATCCCTCTTCGAAGTACATCGGCCTCAGCGAGTGTCAGGCCGGCAAAATGATGTGCCACTTTTATAACATCTTCCTGATAGACCATTACTCCGTATGTCTCCGGCATGATTTCAGCCATAACCGGATGTGCTTCTTTTCGTTTATCAGGGATGCGATGACGAAGTATATACTCCCGCATCATACCGGATTGAGCAACTCCCGGGCGGATAATAGAACTGGCAGCAACCAATCCCAGGTAAGTGTCTGTTTGTAGTTTTTTTAGCAGCATTCGCATCCCGGGTGATTCTACATAAAAACAACCGATGGCTTCTGCATTTCGGATAAGAGCTTTAATTTTTTCGTCTTTTTTAAAAACAGTGAGGTGGTGAATGTCATGCGGGGGATTTTGAGGTTGGTTTTCCCGGATAATTTCGAGGGATTCACTTATTTTGCTTAAACCTCTTTGACTGAGGATATCAAATTTAAATAAACCGACATCTTCTGCTTCTAACATGGAAAATTGGGTGGTTGGTAATCCTTTGGGAGGTAAGAAAGAGGCCGAAAACCAGGTGATGGGTTTTTCAGGGATAACAATACCTCCTGCGTGAATACTTAAATGTGAAGGGAGTCCCTCGATTCGTTTGCTGTACCGTAAGACAAGGTTGGATAATTTGTCTTGGGTAGCATAACCAGGATCAGATGTCAGCGTATCAATTTCTGATTTGGGAAGTCCAAATACTTTCCCAAGTTCGCGTAATGTTGCTTTATATTGGAACGTACTGTAAGTTGCCAGTAGTGTGGAGTGGGGGAAGCGTTGAAATATGTAACGGATAACATCATCCCGGTCTTTCCATGAAAAATCAATATCAAAATCCGGAGGATTTTTTCTATACAGGTTAATAAAGCGTTCGAAGTAAAGATCAAGTTCAGACGGATCTACATTCGTAATGTGGAGCAGGTAAGCAACAATACTATTCGCACCGCTTCCCCGTCCGACATAAAAATATCCTTTTGATCGGGCGTACTGGATAATATCCCACGTAATTAGAAAGTAAGAAAGAAACCCTTTTTGGTAAATAACCTGGATCTCGTTTTTCACCCGTTTCCTGATTTCATCATTCGCTTTTGGGTAGCGCTGTGTGATTCCTTTTTGAGTAAGTTCTGAAATAAGTTGGAGATCTTTTTTTTCGCTTCCGGTATAGGTCATTTGATTCTGAGGGCTTACCTGTTCACCAAAACCGAAAAACAGAGAACAGGCATCAAGAAGTTGTTGGGTACGCTCAAAAATAGATGAAACTTCTCGAAAGCAGAGTTGGAGTTCCTGAATACTTTTGAAGGTGTCTGATTCAAGAGCCTGTTCTGAACGTGGAAGCATAGATAACAAGGTGTTTTTATCTATGGCACGCAACAGCCGATGGGTATTGAAGTCCTGTTTGTTCATAAAGGTCATTGTCTCAAGGATAACCATACGTTCAATGTATCCGGAGTAATGAGACCATTTAATCTTGTTCAGATCAGGTTTGCTTATTCCTATATATTCTTGTTCAGAAAGTTCCCGTTTGGGAAGATTCGTTGTGGGATAAATGAAAAAACAATGTGGCAATGATGGAGCTTCATCGGGAAAAGGTTGACCGTTCTGTAGATGTTGACTCAGAAAGTGATTCAGTTCCTGAAATCCCTGATTGTTTTTCGCCAGTCCGACATACTTTTGCTGTATTCCCTCTCTGAAATCTATTCCTGCGACAGGGTGTATTCCCTGTTCCTGTGCAATTCGTACAAATTGGAGTATAGCAGTTGAACAGTTGATGTCTGTAATGGCAAATGTGGTATATCCACTCTGTTTCATCCATCGAATCACGTTTTCGGGAGAATGAATCCCGTAACGTAAGCTGTAATACGTGTGGACATTCAACATGTAGCTGTTTTTTAATTGGAGGATTGATCTCCATTATTGAAGGAACTGAACCGACTGATTGTTCTTGTGGTCATTCCGGAAGCCCTTACAACAGCCCGGTCTCCGAAACGATCTCTTATTTTATCCATGGCGGAATAGAGATCGGCCATTTTGTGAGAATCTTCAAACAGACTGATCTGAAAACTTCCGCTGACAAGGTGACTGAACCGGACACCGATAAGTCGGATCAGAACGCGTCGGGTATACATTTTTTCAAAAAGTTCAAGTGCGAGGGGTATCAGGTCATGATCCGCAGAAGTGTAATGTATTTTTCGTTGTAATGTTTCTGTTTGAAAATCGCTGTAGCGGAGTTTTATCGTGATACATGATGTTAATTTGTTTCCTCTTCGCAGTTGCAAGGCCAGATTCTCGGTCATGGCAGTAAGAATCGACTTTAGCTTATTAACGTCAATCGTATCTTTGTCGAATGTACGTTCTGTGGAGATTGATTTCCGTTCGTTATATTGTTCAACAGGTGAGTTGTCTATTCCATTTGCTTTTTTCCAGAGTACTCTTCCGTTTTTCCCAAATGTGTTTTCCATTACTTCGACAGGGATTTCCTGGATCGTTTGTATTTTTCTGACTCCCAGATTACAAAGTGTCTGATAGGTTTTTAAACCTACCATGGGTAATTTTCTTACAGAAAGAGGTGCCAGAAACAACTTTTCGTGCCCGTAATCGATAAGTAATTGATTGTTGGGCTTGGCTTCCCCTGTGGCAACTTTTGATACCGTTTTATTTTCGGATAAACCAAAAGACAAAGGTAAACCTGTTTCTCTCATAATACGTTGGCGAAGTTCACCGGCGTATTTTAAACAACCGAAAAAACGATCCATTCCGGTGAAATCGAGGTAAAATTCATCAATGGATGTCTTTTCATAAGCGGGAGCAGATTCCCGGATGAGGTCGGTTACCATTTTTGAGTATTTGGTGTACGTAGCGCTGTTACCTTTGATAACAATAGCTTCCGGGCAAAGTTGCCGGGCCATTTTCATGGGCATAGCCGAATGGATACCAAATTTTCGGGCTTCGTAACTACAGGAGGCAACAACGCCTCTGTCACTTGTTCCTCCGATTAAAATAGGTTTATTGTTGAGTCGGCTGTCAATAAGTCGTTCACAGGATACAAAAAATGAATCCAGATCCATGTGTGCTATTGCTCTTTTCGACATGAGATATTACCTTTTGTTTTGAAGGTAAAGGTAATGATTTTGTTGTTTATTTAGTTTTTATTTTGGTTAATTTTTAATCAAAATGAATTTATTTTTCTGATTACTAATTTGATAGTTATCTTTTATTGCTGCCAAAAATGAGGTGTGAATACAATGATTCCGATGAGTATTGCAAATAGTGCAGATACTAAAACACCTCC
>NZ_CFIGVI010000064.1:0-11860 GCF_984588085.1 Wandonia sp. | reverse complement strand
TCACACTAATATTTATCAGCTCAGTTTTATCCTTAGAATGCTATTCACAGGATTATTCTGAGGAAGCAAAAACTCACTTTGGTCAATATTTAGATTCAAAATCTCAAACAGAAATGATTGTAAAATCACTTCCCTCTCTAGAAGACTGTAAATTAATTTTTCAAGACAAAAGTGCCTATACTTTTTATGGATTTGTTGAAGAAATGAAAAGTAGCTTGCCTGATGATGAGTCTAATGAAAATGAAGTGTTCGCTGACTGTAGAATTGAAACATTTACGACGTATGACATTAAAGATAATAAGGGGAATTATGCTGGCGGAATGAAGGAAATTGTTGATCAAATTCAGTCAAACGTTACTTTTTATCGGGTTACCTATTTGCGTGAAAAAGATGCTGAAGCAGGGGTGAGCTATAACTATTTTGTAAATATCAAAGGTAGTTGGGTATTTATTCCAAAGCCATGGCGAGTATTGAGATAAACTACTATAGATAGCACCTAAGCCACATTAAAACGATAACTTAGCTGCAAACTGCTAGAGGCAGGCAACAAACGTACAAGCGATATAAAAACAGTAAAAGGCTCCTATTGACATAGCATATAAAGCCAGAAAGCCGGACAAATCTTTATCAGGCTTTGTAGATAGTTTTTGGATGTTGCACAACCCCAATGCCTTTTCATATCACCCTTTTGGGTATAGGTACTCTCCCGGTAAATGCTACCATCAAAGCGAATAGAAAAACATTTGCTATTAGTTTTAAACCGCTTGCCTCTGAATATTTATTGAAAGAGCGTGTGGCTGATTTAGTAAACAAGGCTAAAAATTTACCCGCTAACTTTTGGAACTCTAACTCATCAGACCTTCTTGATTTTGAACTTTTTTGCCAAAAAGCAACGCAAACCATTAAATCTTTAGTACCGAAGGAAATTGACGGAATTGATGATTTTTACGAGCAAATAAAAGACAAAGGTTGGAAACCAACCGAACCAAACTAAAAACGGCTTGGTACGGAATGCGTGAATTCTACCTAAAGAATAATAATGGCTACATACTTGGGGTTGCGGAAAAAAGTAAGTAATGGATATCAGGACATACCGAAATTATTATCTTTCCCTGAGAGGTGCAGAAGAAAAAATACCGTTCGACAAAACTTAGAATGTACAGATGGATTAATGAGTCATACGATTTGGTAGTTTCAGAATTGCCAAAGGATACGAAACGAAGAATAAAACGGTACGTAACATCTTGTGCAGTAGGGAATAAAGGTTTGAATGCAAATTCGAGCCGTTATTCATTTCATGTGAGTATTTCCGGTTGGGTTCTTATTTCTGGTTACTACTCCTAATGAAAAAACAAAGAAGTATCTTTAGCTGAAATAAAATACAATTTCGTTTAGCAGACAGAACGTTAGCAAATGGGAATGAACAAACAACGTAAAGATGATTTTGAATGTGTCGAATTTATTAAGAAGGTAGAGGCTATAATCTTAAAAATAAAGTTAAATTGTGATCGGTATATGTCTTCTGTTATTTGGTGGAGGATGAAATAGTCGGACTAACTATAAATTGCAAATTCTTAGATGCAGTATTTATTCCCGATCAAAAACAGATAACTTTACTAATACGGTATTGCTAAAAGTGGGGTAGAGCAGCTTCAGTTGAATGCTGGTCTGTACAAGGTTCAATTTTAGTTCTTCGATTGAACTTTCGTGTTGGAAATTTCCGTTTTCACCAAGCCCCGAAATGTTAGGCAATACTGAACGAAAAGAACCAATAAATGAAGAGTAGTAACCTGGTAATAATAGCACTTTTTATGTCCATTCATTCCCTGTCCCAAAATAAAATAATCAGTACGCCATTGGGTGAAGTCAGATTAATTGTTGAAAATAGTGTGCTGAAAGCAACGAATATTCCCTATGCAAAGGCAAAAAGATATGAGTTGCCATCTATGGTAGAAGAATCAACAATCCTTTCAGACTCTCAGAAACTTTCTCCTGCTTGCCCTCAAGAGAAAAAACCATCGTTTTCAGAGATGTTTGGTGTTGAGCCATTAGACCTATTAGAACAGTCTGAAGCATGTTTGAATCTTTCGATTACCAGGCCGGATAATAACCGGGACAGTCTGCCTGTTATGATATGGATTCACGGTGGAAGTTTTGTTTCTGGAGCCGGAGATGCCTCGATTTTTGATCCGGCAGTATTCGTTCATAATCAGAACGTAATTGTGGTTAACGTTTCTTATCGTTTAGGTTTATTGGGCTTTCTGGGGGGATATAACGACATTCCTCCAAACCTGGGTTACCTTGATATTCTGGAGGCTATTAAGTGGGTGAACAGGAATATCTCATATTTCGGAGGGAATCCTGATAATATTACCTTGTTTGGACAATCGGCGGGTGGTGAAGCCGTTGCTCAAATGATGCTCATTGAAGAATCAAAAGGCTTGTTTAAAAATGTCATTATACAAAGTGCTCCTCTGGGGTTGATATTTGATAAAAAGCAAATGATTCAGGATATGATTGAGGTGGCCAAAGAAATACCGCGTCAGGCTGATATAGATACAATTCTTAGCCGGCAAAATGAAGTGATAGCAGCAGCGTCAGAATATGGTTTAAAAGCGGCAATGCCTTTCGGAAATCAGTATGGGCAGTATCCGTTCCCTGACGAAGAAGATGTAGAAAAAATCTGGAGAGAAAGGGCTAAAGAAGTAAATATCTTGATTGGGTATACTAAAGATGAAACCTCTTTTTTTGTTCCCCATATCCCAAAATTGAAAAAAATGGCAAATACTCCCATTATAGGAGGACTCTTGAAACGAGTAGTCGTTAATGTAACTACTAAAAAGGTGTATAAAAAAGGAACAAAAAAATTTGCAAAGAACTGTGCTACTGACAGCAACAATGTCTATAACTACGAAATCATTTGGGGCTCCAAAACCAATGGCTTAGGAGCTACGCATACGATAGACCTGCCTCTACTTTTTGGAGATAGCTCGCTTTGGAAAAACGCTAAACTGGTAGAGGGGATAAGTGCACAAGAACTTACCGAAAGCCAAATGAAAGTTTGTGCATTGTGGGCCGAATTTGCGAGGACAGGGAGTCTGGAACAAAAAGGGAAAATAGATGGGGTTTTAAATTATAAGAAACTTTGAATTTCGTAAACAACAGCTAATCGTATAATTTCCAGATCTTTTATTAAAAGTTAATGATTACTCTGTTCCTCCTCCTAATGCCCGGTATAGAGTTGTCAATGCAATGAGTTTGTCTCTCTTTATCGTAATTGCTTCCAATTCATTTTGAAGTAAATTATTCTGAGCTGTAATAACCTCCAGATAATTTGCCATTGCACTTTGATAAAGGAGAATTGCATCATTTGAAGCTTTATTCAATGACTTTGTTTTTTCATCTACAAGAACCAATCGCTCATCTGTATATTTGAGTACTACCAATGCGTCCGAAACCTCTCTCACGGCAACTAAAACAGCTTCTTTGAATTGTAAAACGGATTTTTCCTGTTCAATCACAGCAATCTCGTATGCTGTTTTCAATGACTTCCTACGAAAAACGGGTTGTAGTAAATTTAAACCAACGTTTTTTGCAAGCGAACCCGGAAGGTTGAACCAATTGTTGAAGTTAAAAGAATTGACTCCCAAAGAAGCAGACAGGCTGAAAGAAGGATACATATTTGCTTTTGCAAGTCCCGTCTTTGCATTTGCTGACATTACGGCATATTCCGCCATTTTCACATCAGGTCTTCTGCTCAGTAACCATGCTGGAACTCCCGTTGGAAAAAGTTCTTCAGGCATAGCTTGTGTCAAACTTCCCGCCCGTTCGATGCTTGTTGGATACGTTCCACATAAAATACTCAAAGCGTTTTCCTGAACTGCAATGTTCTGTTTTGCCAGAGGGATCAGTAATTCTGCCGTTTTCTTTTGTGCAGCAGCCTGTTCAAGTGCCAGCGAGCTGACTTCGGCAGAATTGTATTGCAATGTGATCATTCGCAAAGTACTGTCGCTTAAATCTGTATTTCGCTGAGCGATGAGTAACTGTTCATCCAAAGCAATCAAATTATAATATGCCAAAGCAACTTCTGTAATGATCCTTGTTCGCAATGCATTGAGATTTTCTTGCTGGGCAAAATATCCTGCCAAAGCATCCTCTTTTTGCATTTTCGCTTTTCTCCAAATATCAATTTCCCATGATAAATTAAAACCTGCATTGTAATCGTCCATATACATTGTTCCGATAAACTGCTCACTCAACGACCCGTTCAATGAATTTCTGGACAGCCAGCTTCGATTCGCTCCGGTTGTAAAATCAAGGGTGGGCAAAAACTGTAATTTGGCTTGCTTGTACATCAACTCCGTTTGTTGTACGCCCTTCATTGCTACCCCAATTGTATTGTTTTTCTCCAGTGCCTGTTCTATCAATCCGATTAAAACAGGGTCTTTAAAAAATGTTCTCCAGGGTAATTGAACGGTATCTGAAACTGTCTCAACAGATGTGTTGTAATTGTCCGGCAAATCAAGTTCGGCACGACTATATTTTTTTCCTACGCCACATGCACTGATAAATGCTGTAGCAATCAGCAAAACGATTGTAGTACTTGTTATTTTCATTTTCTTATGATTAATGTGGTGTCTTTCTGGAAACACGTTCTTGTAAATATTGGAAGAATATGAACAAAATCGGGATGACAAATATTCCAATCACCACTCCGCTCAACATTCCAAATGCTGCTCCTGTACTGATGGATTTATTTCCCGATGCAGTTCCGCCACTTGCAAACATCAGAGGAATCATTCCTGCAATAAATGCTAATGAAGTCATGATAATCGGACGTAGTCTCGACTTGGCACCTTGCAATGCTGATTCCTGAATTGAGAGCCCTGATTTTCTACGTTGAACAGCAAATTCGACAATCAAAATGGCATTTTTTGCTAACAATCCAATGAGCATAATCAATCCAACCTGCACATAGATATTGTTGTCCAGTCCAATAGCATTTATAGCTAAAAATGCTCCGATAATCCCGGTTGGAATGGATAGTAAAACAGATAAAGGCAAGAGATAACTCTCATATTGTGCAGCCAACAGGAAGTAAACAAATAACAAGCTAAGAATCAGAATATAAGTTGCCTGATTACCGGATGATTTTTCCTCCAGACTCAAACCGGTCCATTCGTAGCTGTAATCTCCCGGAAGTTTGTTCAATACATTTTTCTCTAATGTTTCCATAATAGCTCCATTACTGTAACCGGGTTTTGCATCGACATTGATTGTTAGGGAGTTATATAAATTGTACCGGTTCACCGATTCCGGTCCGTACACTTTGTGTAATGTAACCATTGATTTTACAGGTACCATTTGTCCCAGATCGTTGCGCACAAAAATTTCGTTGAATGCGTCTTCATCGGTCCGGAAAATACCATCTGCTTTTATGCTTACCCGATAAAATTTTCCGAAACGAATAAAATTGAGCGATTGATCTCCTGCAAAATAGGTTTGAATACTGTTTAACATACTACTGATATTTACTCCTAGCTGGTGTGCTTTATCTTCGTCAATTTCCAGTTCCAATTGTGGGAAATCAGCCCGAAACATGGTGTAAGCAAATTGAACGCCTTCCTGTTGCATGATTTTTTCGATGGTTTTATCTGCCATTGCTTTTAAAGATTCAGGATCTTTTCCCATTTTATCCTGCAAAACAATTTCAGCTCCACTGATTACACCATATCCATCCACAGGAGGGAATCGGAATACCAGTACGGAACCTTCTTTGATAGTATTCATTTTTTTAGAAATAATTCCCTGAATAGCATTAATATTATTGATCTCCCCGCGATCACGCTGTTCTTTCAGTTTGATGAATCCCATGGCATAAGCCGGTCCGGCCGCATTATTCAGCATGTTGAATCCTGTAATGCTAGAAACAATGTCGATCGCTTCTACATCGGATAGTTCTGTTCTTATTTTTTCAGCCACGGCATTGGTTCTGTCCAAACCGGTCCCAGGAGGCATTGTCAAACTGTAAACAATAAAATTATCGTCTTCCATCGGAACAAAACTTCTGGTTGTACGGTTCATCAGCCAGGCAGCTACAATAATTGTCAGGACGACCAGACCTGCACCCAACCATTTCTTTTTCACCAGAAACCGAACGCTGTTGATGTATTTGTCCGTTAATGAATGAAAGCCAATATTAAATGCTGTGAAAAAACGTTTTGAAACTGATTTTCTGGTAGTTTCCGATTGATTTTCATTGTGTGTATTTTTTAATAATAATGCACACAACGCAGGCGTCAATGTCAATGCGTTGATGGCTGAAATAATAATGGCCGTTGCCAGCGTATAGGCAAATTGTTTGTAGAATAAGCCCGATGATCCTGTCATGAAACCAATGGGAATAAACACAGCTGACATTACCAGAGTAATTGAAATAACTGCTCCTGTAATTTCGCTCATCGCCTGATGTGTGGCATCTTTTGCAGAAATGGAGGAACCTTCCATTTTACTGTGAACAGCCTCGACAACAACAATTGCATCATCCACAACAATACCGATGGCCAGTACCAATGCAAAAAGTGTTAGAATATTGATGGTAAAACCAAGTGTCAATAAAACGAAGAATGTTCCCACAATAGCCACAGGAACAGCGATGGCGGGAATGATTGTTGAGCGAAAATCCTGTAAAAACAGGAAAACGACAATAAAAACCAGAATAAATGCTTCAATCAAAGTTGATCTTACCTGACTCGTTGCTTCGTCCAGACGGTCTTTTGTACTCCAGACATTCGCAAAGTCAATTCCCGGGGGAAATGATCGGGATGCTTTTTTCAATTCGTTTGTTACACCGATCTCGATATCATTGGCATTCGAACCTGTTGTTTGAAGAATTGCCAGTGAAACAGCATTTTTTCCATTAGACGTTGTATTTCCACTATAGGTAATCGAGCCAAACTCTATACGCGCGACATCTTTTAACCGGACCAGATTGTTTCCATTTCGTTTGACGACAATGTTTTCGTATTCTTCCGGCTGACTTTTCTTCCCTTTATAACGAATTACATATTCCAAAGCAGCATCGGATTCCTGACCTAATTTCCCCGGTGCGGATTCCAAACTTTGCTGAGAAATTGCCTGTACCACATCTTCCGGAATTAGTTGATAGGAGGCCATCTTTCGCGGATTTAACCAAACACGCATGGAGTAATCTTTTGATCCGAACATTTGCACCTGACCAACTCCGGGTACTCGTTTTATCTGCGGAACAAGGTTGATATTTACATAGTTCTGTAAAAACAGCTCATCGTATTTTTCATTGTCATCGGTGAAAATATCGAAGATCATGATCATACTGTTTTGCTGTTTGGAAGTTGTTAACCCCATTCGGATTACCTCTTCTGGTAAAATCGGAGTAGCCTGCTGCACTCTGTTTTGAACATTCACAGCTGCCTGATCGGGATCAACTCCCTGTTTGAAAATAACAGAAATGGAAAATGAACCATCATTACTTGCTGATGATTTGATGTACTGCATGTTTTCAACTCCATTGATTTGTTCTTCCAGGGGAGTAACAACCGAACGCAAAACGGCTTCACTGTTTCCTCCGGGATAACTTCCGCTTACCATTACAGTGGGAGGAGAAATGTCAGGAAAACGGGTAATAGGTAATTGCAATAACCCGATAATTCCCAAAATAACCAGGATGATAGAAATCACGGTAGCCAGTACCGGTCTATCAATAAATTTTCTGAACATACTTCTACTTTGAAAAAAGGATTCTTTATTTAATTATGGTGGGGACAACAGTCATTCCGTCACTTAGCAGATCGATTCGGTTGATGGCAATTTTATCTCCCAACTGCAGCCCCGATTTAACGATGTAGTGACTTATTGTTTTTCCTTCAACTTCAATCGGCACCATCTTAATAGTGTTTTTTTCTGAAAGAACGTACACGAAAAAGCGATCCTGAATGTCTTTTACGCTTTCCATCGGAACGGTAATTACATCAGAAAGTGTTTTTTTCAGAATAATTCTGCCGGAACCTCCTGATCGCAATAGTTTGTCCTCGTTTTCAAACACCGCTTTTAATGGAATACTTCCCGTTGTTTTATCGATATTTCCACTTGCAAATTCTACTTTTCCGTCTTGCCCGTATTTAGAACCATCTGCCATAATCAATTCAACCGTGTTGAGCGATTGATCTGTTTTTTGATCTTTCATAAACGCAATGAAATCAGCTTCGCTTAATGAAAAATACACAAAAACCTGCTGAATATCCGATAGGTTTGTCAGCGGAACAACATCTGCGGGTGTTACCAGATTCCCGATGCGATTCGGAATGCGACCAATGTACCCGCTCACAGGAGCTTTAATCAGCGTAAAAGCAGCATTTACCTGAGAGGTACCTAATGCAGCACGTGCCTGAGAAACCTGTGCTTTTGCAGCTAAAAGATTTGCTTCAGCCGTCTGTAACTGTAATTCACTGTACACTTTTTCCTTCACCAAAGGGCGCAGTTTCTCTACTTCAATTTGAGCATTTTTCTCAGCGGCCAAAGCAGCCTCGTATGCGGCTTTTGAGTTACTTACCTGTTCAGCATATAAATCGCCTTTGATACGAAAGAGCGATTGTCCGGCAGTCACATAATCACCTTCTTTTACATAAATCTGATCCAAATATCCTGTTACCTGCGCTTTTATGTCAACGTTCACAATTCCTTCGATTGCTCCCGGATATTTTTTTTCAATTTGTATGCTTTCTGCTCTTATTTCAATGAAATCAACATCATTTGGCTGATTGAACTGTTCCTGTTCAGAACTTCCCGCACAAGCAGACAAACACAATAGGGTGATGATGGGAATAAATACATGTACAATTGTTCTTTTAGAAATTTTGGATGCCATTGCTGCAAATTTGTTTTTTGGGCACAAAGAAAGGGAAGAAAGAGCGATTGATTGAAGAAAAGATGACTGAACCGTCAATAATGATGGTTGAAATGAAGGATAAATCAGATTATTCAGGATGTAAAATAATGAATTCTGAAAGGATATTTCTGAAGTCTTTCAATGTAAATTGTAAATAAATAACACTATTAATAATCTAACCACTGTTTAAAAGCGCTTGCTTTTTCCCGGCTGATAAGAATTTCTGTTTCCGAAAAATGTTTTAATTCCACCTTCAGCTTTCCGTTGAAATGGTTAAAAATCTTTTGGATAGCATCTATATGCACGATGTATTGGCGGTTTGTCCTGAAGAATTGTCTGGGGTCAAGCTGCTGTTCTAATTCTTCCATGGTATGTGGTAAAACTACAATCTGACTTTCATCACGGATTTGAGCATACGTGATTCTGTTTTCCGTGTAAATAAAAGCAATTCTTTCCACTAGAAGAGATTTATAACCATCACGATACGGTAGAAGAAATCGGGTTCGGTATTCCTTTTTTGATGAAAGAAAGTTGGTTAATTCGTCTAAAGCAGATAAATTGAAGGAGAGTTTGGTTGACTCCAGTTTTTCAATAGCTGCTTTCAGTTCCTCGGATTTGACTGGTTTCAATAAGTAATCAATGCTATTGTACTTAAATGCTTTTACGGCATACTCGTCATAAGCTGTTGTAAAAATAACCGGGGAATTAATAGTCGTTTTCTCAAAAATTTCAAAACTGATTCCATCACACAACCTGATATCCATAAAAATCACATCCGGCTGCTGATTATTACTAAGCCAGCTTATGGTATCGGAAATGCTTTCAATGACAGCATTTATATGAATTTCCGGTCTGATTTCCTTTAGCAAACGAACCAGTCGGTCTGCATTCAATTTTTCATCTTCGATTATAACTACGTTTCTTATCATCCTTTTAACAATGGGAGGTTTACAATGAAAAAGCTTCCGTTATTGGTGATTTTCGGCTGTCTCTCTGACAATAAACTATATCTTCTATTGATATTTTTAATTCCTATTTCCGACGAATCAATATTTTTTTCAATCAGAGAAAGTGTGTTTTTTACAATTAATTCCTGATTATCATTGTTAAAAATAGAAATAACAAGAGGGGATTTTTTATTGGTTTTGTTGTGCTTTAAAGCATTCTCGACGAGTAACTGTAATGTCATAGGAGGAAGAAAGGAATTCCGACTGGCTTTATCAACTTCAATTTCAAAACGAACACCTTCTCCAAAGCGTTGTTGGATTAAGAACATATACGCATCCAGAAACCGCAGCTCGTCTTCCATCGAAATAACGTCCTTTTTTGAACTCATTAGCATATAACGGTATATCCTGGAAAAATTGTCGGCATATTCATATCCTAACTGTTGATCTTCCAGAATCAGCTCGGACAATACACTCAGGTTATTGAATACAAAATGCGGATCTATTTGTAGTTTAAGCGACTGTAGTTCTGCTTCCATAGCAATCTGGTTCAAACGCGCTGCTTTCATCGCTTCATTTTTCCAGCTTATAATAAGGTGATTGCCCGTGTTGATTCCCATTATCATAAAAGCGATAGCTGTGCTTACAACAATCCAGTGAATCGTTCCTTTTGTTTCTTCAATAGATAGCGCAAAACTAAAGACAGAGGATAAGTTATCTTCTGTTTTGCTTACCCAAAAAAGCATAATCAGGAAATTTATGAAGAGCACCATGATAATGTTTAGTGCCGTTTCAATCATGAGTCGTTTGACGGGGGTTTTTGTCCAGAAAATAGTTCTATTAAGTCTTTTACTGATAAAAATACTTGATTCGGAAATAACAATTCCGCAGGTGAGGGTTAATACAACGTCTTCCAGTATTTCCGAAAAACTACGCGTGAAGTATTCCTGCCAGTAGGAAGAATAGGGATCAATAATATAGGATATGAGATACATTAAAAAGAAAGCAGATATGATGAATAATACTCGTTTTCCTGTATTATTCAAAAACGATTCTTTCTTTAATGGTTCCATGCTCTTATGCCCGATTGTATACTATACAAATTTGGTGAATTAATGAAAGATAGCTTTACTTTTACTTCCTTAACTGTTCTTTTTCTTTACTGAAACTTCAAATAAAAGGACTGAAGTGTGCAATTTTAGCTGTTACGAATCAGATTGGGTGTTTATTGGAGTTGTAGTGCTATTCACAAATTTCATGATAATATTGGATTTAGTATAGCTCTAACCGGAAGCAAACAAAAAAATAGGTAACTAATACAAGAAAATAGTATTTTCGATCGCTACGAGATCATAAAGATCGAGATACTGGTTCGTGTTAATTATAATATATGGCAATTTTATTAGAAATATTTAGTCTTTATAAATTGATTTTACCTGATAATAGCATTGAATATCTGCTATTACGAACAGAAAAACCAGGTTATTCCAATGCAGATCAAGGACAGGAGGAGATAGCAAATCAAATCGAAGCAGAAAAAAGACGATTAATACTAGATTTATATATCAATGATCACGTAAGAGCTATACAAATTGAATTTCTTGGTGAGTTACAAGAGATACCAATAGGTGATGAACTGTTATCGGATAAGGGACAAGTCAGGTTATCTGTTTTTTACCAGCAGACCGAATATGGTTTTCCCTGGATAATTCTTGGTTGTGCAGAAAATAGGGATGCTTTTAAAAAAGAATTACAAGACGATAGTGATTTGTTGTCGCTTAGACCGACAGGAGCAATCAAACAAATAGACGCTACTTTTATAACGGAAAACGATTTTGATTTATCAGCAATAAAAAACTATACTACAAAGGATGTTCGGGATCTGTAAAAACTACTGAGCTGAACAGCTCAGGTACATTCTTGAAGGAAATTATTTGTGTAAGTGTATAAATTGTTAATAATGGAAGAAAGTAGTTTTACAGGCCGT